>SBAT01000467.1 GCA_005240105.1 Chloroflexota bacterium | reverse complement strand
CTGCTGGCGGCGCGCTTGATGTTCCGCATCCGCGAGGTGTTCGGCGTCGAGCTGCGCATGGCCGCGTTCTACGAGGCGCCCACCGTTGCCTCCTGCGCCGCCATTAGCAGTCTCTTTGCCGTTGACTGTAAGTCCAGCTGTAGCAACGATAGTGATAAAGCCACCGCTGCCGCCGGCGCCACCATTGCCGCCATTGGAGCCATCGCCGGCACTTGTTGTAGTGGTGGCATCAACGCCATTGCCACCGTTAGTAGCGGTTAAAATTGGAAATCCTGGAGTAATGTCTTGTTGTTGGAATCCATTGGTACCATCTGCGCCGTCCACCCCATCAACGGCAGCACCTGGATCACCATCACTACCGTCACCACCATTGCCACCATTACCGCCATTAGCTTCGATCTGCCCATTGGACGTGAAAGTGCCCGCAGTGACTATGGAAATCTGTCCACCGCTGCCACCGTTGCCGGCATTTCCGCCAATTTGTCCTGGTGCTGTGCCATCTTGTCCGTTAGTGCCGTTGCCGCCATTGGCTTCAAGGTTGCCTTGCACCAAAATATTGCTTGGTCCAAAAGTTGCCGACGCAACAAATGCGTTGCCGGAATTTATTTGACCGGCGGTGTCAAACACTATAGGCAAGGTGTTGGATGATGTTGCCTGGGCGCTGGCTATATCAATTGCGCCGCCAAATCCGCCGTCGTCGCTTGTTGCACCCGTGCCTGGTCCATTGCCATTGCCACCATTGGTAAGCACATTGCCTAATGTAATTGCGTTACCGCTTGTCGCTCCGGCTAAGACGGTCACATTGCCACCGGCGCTTGAGCCCGTAGCTGACGCGTCAACAAAACTTGTTGGTGCCAGATTTACAAAACCACCGACGGCACCGCCTGACGCACTTACAAGGAAGTCATATCTTGCCTGCGCTTGAGTCGCTGCTGCTAAAGCGACAGCCGAAGTAAATGCTTCCCCGAGTGCTGTAGAGAATGCGCTAGCTCTAGTCGTTGCTCTTGAATTGGCCACAAGCTGTGCCGCATTAGCTGCTAATTGCGCTGCTTGAGCCTGTGCTTGCAATGTCGCTTCAAGTGGACCACCGACCGCATCGGCTGCCTGCTGAGCTAATATGTTGGCTATGTCCTGCAAATGATTGGCTTCAGCCTGAGCTTGCCCAGCTTCGAGTACTGCTGTTGACAGAGTTAGGTTTGCATTGTCCGCATTGTTTGACGCTGTTGCGTAGGATGCATTTGCGTTGTTCAGCGCTGTCAACGCCTGTGCAATTGTCAAAGTGTTTGCACCACTGGCAAAAGCAACAAGTGTGATGTCGCCACTGACTGTATCTACAGGCGAGACGGCGTTAGATGTTGATTCAGCCGAAATAGTCAGGTTAGGAGCAGCACTTAAATCAATGTCGCCACCAATAGGGGTTGCCGGATCAATTGAAAGTCCACCGGGGGTTAGTGTCAAACTAGTACCGGCAACAAGGTAGATGTTATGCCCAACTCCTGCGCCATCGGTTGTAGATAGTAAGGATGCACCAGATGTAGCTTTGATGTCTCCAGTGGCAATGATCGCGATGTTTGTTTGGGTTGTAACACCACCGCTAATGGTAATGTCGCCAACGTTGTAAAACAATGCTGAACCAGTCATCTCAACGTCGGCAATTTTTAGATTGTCACCAACAGTAAACAGTCTTAGCTGCGAACCGTCTGCAGTTAAGAGTCCATTGAGATCTAAATTGGTACCTTCAATGGTGCCCTGACCGGTATGCATGCGTATTTGGTCGGCAACCATGGTGGCATTAAACGCAATCAGATCTCCTGTACCGTCATAATTTAGGTTGTTGAAGATAATTTCTTCGCCAGTGATGAGACCGCCTGTCACCGCGATATCCAGTCCACTGCCGAAGACTCCTTCGTTAAAGCTGACAGCTCCGTTTGGTGCTTGAATTGTGCCTTCGGTGTTGTTAATTGATAAATCTTGCCCGGAATGAGACGCAAAGGCAACACCGGTAGTACCATTACCAAAGATAGTTCCCTTGTTCTCAACTGTTCCAGACACGCCATAAAAAAGATCTGTGTTCACAATCGAGCCGCTGGGATTGAGGATGCTGCCTAGCCCATCAGTTACCAACGTAATGGAGTTGGTAATGTTCATGGTGCTCATTGTGACGTCACCATCAGCTGCAGTAACAACTAGCAAATTCGGTGTGCCGCTGGCGGCTAGTGCTGCCGTAGTCAACGCTGTGATGTGGGTGTCGGTTTGTGTTGTGCAATTGATACAGTTGGTGACGGTGCTCGTTGCACTACCGCCAACCAGGAAGCAGCCGGCACATACTGTATTGGCGCCGGTAATATTTACATCAGCTTGTGTGTAAACTTGCACCAGGCTATTGCTACCTGTTGTTATCGAGTCTAATTGGATATCCCCAGTTCTCAGGGCGCCGGCAGCTAAGTATCCCAGGGTACCGCCTGATGTTCTGACGATAATGAATTTGCCGTCGCAAGTCGGGCAAGAGGCGGCAAGAGATGGGGAAGTTCCGGAAATTAGATCTGGTCTGGCAGAAGCAACGGTGACGTAGCCGTTGCCGCCTGTTCCACCAGTAGTGCTTATTTGTGAGCCGCTGATTGCATTTCCAGTACCGGCGTATCCGGAAACAATCGTCACGTTGCCGTTTGGATCGCTGCCGGATGCTGTGACGGTAATTGGTCCGGCAAGCGAGATTAATCCGGTTGTGCCGGAATTGTCGCCAAAAGCGGCAATGTTAACATCGGACGTGGTATCAACCTGATTTAAGGAGAGGTTGCCACCACCTGCCGTGCCACCTGACACTAGAATAAGAGGAGCCAGTCCAGTCGGTTGAACCAGTGTAAAACTTGCGCCTGACATGGCGGTAAGCAGTGATGCTTGTATGGTGCTTAAAGCTGCCAGGTTTGCACCGCTAACTAGGGCAACTCCTGCTCCTTGAACAAGACCCATCACTGTCATATCACCTTGGGCAGCCATTACAATTGAGCCTAGTGAAGTGACTGATTGCGTAACTAAGTTGCGACCAGCCAATACTTGGACGCTGCTTGTTGAGTCGAGTTGCCCACCAATATTTATGTCCGTGGGTTTGAGAGTGGTCCCGGCAGTTATCGAGTTGTTGATGAGTGGGACTAGGGATATGGGGGTTATGGCGCCGTTTGTGCCAAACGTCACCGGTTGACCACTAGAACTTACTGGTTGAGTTGTGGCTACTAGGATATTATTTCCAATAACGGTATCACCCAAGGTGACAGCTGCTGTTACCGGGTTGCCTGCTATGTCAACGTAGACTGTACTGTCGTTGGCACCGGCAACTATTGTTACGTCGCCTCCTGTGCCGATCAATCCAGGCACTATCACATGTCCACCGTCAGAACCAAGTCCTGTACCTGAATAAGCAGCGAAGGTGAAATTGCCTCCGACGCAACCCCCGCACGTGAAAATTGCTATCCCTGTTGCTTCGGAAAAGTCGATATTACCGCCACTGACAGAGGCTCCGTCGATAGTTACGGGGCTTGTGGCTGCGCCAATTGCAGGCGGGCTGCCGGAAACACTGCCTGTAGAACCTGTGCCGCTTGTGATGTTGGCGCCGGCAATGATGTTGATGTCATAACCATTTACGCTGTCCCCGGCTGTGATGAAATTGACAGTGCTGCCATCCGGGACGTAGATATCGCCTCCGGCAACAATGCTCAATGCTTCACCCACATTGATGTCGCCTGTTATTTGAATGTCACCAGTGTTGAAGAATGTCGGGTCACCGGAAAGCTTGATATTGCCCAACTTCAGCATTTCGCTGACGCTTGACACGTGGGCGGCCCCGGCTGTGATATTCATTAGAGCGCTTATGTTATTGGCATTAACATCGGCAGTGCCCGAGCCGGAATAGATATTCAGTTGCTTGGACAGGTAGTCGCCACCGGTCAAGGTGGTGTTTACCTTTGCTATATCCATCATGTTGCGAATATTGATCTGCCCATTTAGTGCTTGCATGACGCCATTTGTATTATTCAAGGTCAGATTGGCCATCGTGGCAGTCTGGACATTGATATTGCCCAACATGGCAGCCATTACGCCGGAGTTTTGAATTTGACCGGACATGGCCGTCATATTGAGGTTCTGCATTGCCTGCATGACAGCGGTTGCCCCGTTTACACCGGCATTGGTAATTGAGCCACCGGCATAGAGGTTTAAATTGGCTGAACTACTGATTGTGCCTGCGTTAACGATGTTGTTGATCGCACTCAAATTGAGAGTCAAATTCATCAGCGCTGGATTGAGACTCGCCTGCAGAGCGGTCGGTAGTATGGTCGAGAGTATGGCGCTTTGATTGTTGGTGATGTTTTGGGCGGCAATAGTGGCGGCATTAACTGCGGCGTTGGATGTGTAGGCGTAGAAACTGCCTGAATTGACCAAATTGCCTGCCAAATTGACCATAGCTGTGCCTGCGGCATCATGCAGGGCGGTAACTCCCTGCGGGATGGTCAGACTATTGATCATGGCCGACAAACTGTCGTTAACGTGAAAAGTGCCTGCCTGAGCTGCTCCCAGGCTGTTGAGTATGAGACTTTGCGTGCCCGTCTGCATGATTTGCTGAATGGCCACATATTGAGCCGGGGTCACCTGGGAGCCGGCAGTAATTGGCACAGCCATCCCGCCCATTTCCACGTGAATTGCTTCCTGCCCCATATTCGTCGCTGCCACAGAGGCTTCTGTTGACGACAAATCAAGGTGAATGGTATTTGCCGCTTCAGCCTGCGCGGCTGCGTCCTGAGCTCTGGCTGCCGGTAGACAGCTTGTTATCAGAAAAACGATTAGTAAAAGACTTGCAAACGAACGCCGACTAAACCCACGCATTGATACCTGCTCCTCTGGAGACCTGAAGGTTAAGCCCGCTCCGGTAATTAACCGCCTAAGCCCCGCAGTTCAATAGCCGTAACCTACTTATACCCAAATACTTTATAAGATACACGCTATCTTGAATAATTAACTTACGCTCTAGCTTGTAATCAATGTGCTAAGTGCTATGCAAATTGCTTACTACTGCACTATTGATGCTGTTCCCCCGAATTCAAGCGGCTCAAAATTGTTTTCCAGGACTAGCAAAAACAGGAACTATAATGTTTGGGTTATGATGGATAGACCAACCAATTTCTTTGGCAAATACCTCAGTGAGTTGCGACTCTCACGAGGATATTCTAATACAAATGAATACCTGCGCAGATACCCTGTGGAGATGAGTAGTGTTCACTACCGACATTTGGAAAGTGGCAACCGAAAAATTAGTATTGAGGCTGCCAAAGATCTTTGCGATGCACTGCAGGCAGAGGCGAAGAGCTTCTATTGTTACCTATTAAAAGACTCTTTACCGGAAGAGTTTATGGACTTCTTTGTTGGCTTGTCCAACGAAAATGAGGAGTCAGTTAAACAGCAATATCAAAGAGCTCTAATGCGAGCATTGGATTCGCAAGTACTTTTTCCGTCAACTGAAACTTGTGAATATTTAGAAGCTCATTTTGAGTTGATGCCTGTCATTTGGCTTGTGTATTCGGTAGCACGTGCAAGCCTTGCAGATATTGAACGAATAATTCAAAAGAATGACATTTGTATATCCAGCCAAGAGGCAGTAGATAAGCTTATTCAGTTGGGATTGATGCGGTCTGAACAACATGCTGACAAGAATGTTGTAGTGAGAATGAAACCATCAATTTGCTTTAGTCATCATGATCTCGGACTTCGAATTCTGCAACACGAGACTGAGCGCAGCCTCAGTCAATATGTGCTACCACGTAACCCGCAGCTCAAGGACTCTGTTCTGATTCTGAGTCTGATGTCGGCATCACCAAAGACGCGCAAAGTCATGTTTCAGCGCATTCAAGATCTTATTAGGGAATTGCGCATAGCTGCAGATGTTTCATTTAGTACTGAGTCCGAAAAAAGCGAGCCGGTTTTTTACTCCATTGTCTTTGCACCGCGCCAACAATATTCTGCAAAGCCGGTTACAGACAGGCTTTAGTCCATATATTCTTTTACTGGTGAAAAAACTACAGTCATAAGTTGTGGTTCGCCATCGGATTCTTGCAGGTGATAAGAATCAAACTCTGCATCAAGATCCGCCAACAATGCGCGAAATTCCTTTTGCTTCTGCTTGGTCAAACCAACAATTCCAAAGTAATAAGTGCCTTCTTTCTTCTGAATGACTCGTTCTGTTTCTGCTTTGACGATATTGGACAATGCTCGTTGATCGCTGGTCACGATAATGTCATAGAGTCGTTTAATCAAGCGCGGCTCGCCTTCATTGACTTCAATGATTCCCAGTTCTTGAAACTTGGCAATAATCTCGTCAACCGGCATGGTTATGCCTAATTGCGTCGCTACCTTTTGTAATTCGATATCCGACGTGCATGACACGCAATAGATTGAGGCAACCAGAGCGTGCAATTCCGGATATTGGGCGAAGAAAAGATCGCCTTTCTCTGACATGGAACTTGTCGCCGAACTTAGTCTAGATAGCTGGTTCTTTTGATATGCCTGCGCAATTTGCCTTGATTTCTTAGCCAGGTCCTCTGGATCTGTAACCCTATGCAAGGGGACCAAGCTGAGGAAATCATCTTGCACATGCGCGGGCAATATATCCTTTAGTACGTGATAGTAGAAGGAAACAATATCGGCGCCGAGGGCTTCGCAGAGTTGCTTTGATGATTCCAGGGAAATTTTCTTTTTGCCGGATTCAATTTCTGTGTAATAAACGTAACTGACTGGCAATTGATATTGGCGCGCATATTCTTGGATGCTTTCGTATCCTCTTTGCTCACGCAGTGTGCGCAGGAATTGTCCGAGGTGCGTAGGTTTTGACTTGCTCATGAGACAGCTATTTTACATTATCAGTAAAGTCGGTGTTTATTTAAGCGCCTTTCTTGGTATAGCGATCAAGGAGGATTTGTTGTGAGCTGGCATGAGCATTTAGCAAAAGCAACCGCAGCAATGTCCCGCCGAGACTTTGCCGAAGCTGAGCGCGAATGTAATGTGGCGCTTACGGAAGCAAGAGATTTACCGGACAGTGAGCAGTTGCAGGTAAATCAAGCTATTTCCGGTTTGTTAAATGTTATACGGAGCGCTCCTTCTTTTGGTCCTTCGGCGCTGCCCAATCCGCCGGTCCCGCCTCCGGAGCAGATTTCCTTATGGGAAAGTCGCTATGACCAGGGACGGGCGCTTTTGCATGACAGGCAT
>SBAT01000055.1 GCA_005240105.1 Chloroflexota bacterium | reverse complement strand
GTTCAAGATTGTAAAGGCCGGCTAATCCAAATCAATTCATGTGGGAAGTCTACGAAACTGCGTATTTTCCCCAATGAAAGCCGCCTGTTGTTTTGCTATGGTCCTTTCAATTGGTTCTCAGCAGGATTTGGAGCTAGACTATGCGGTTTGAAGAATTGAAAAGGCGCGATAATACAAGTACGGCGGACTTTGGAGTGGGCAGAGTCTTGCGATGCGAATGGGAACTTTTGAAGGCTCTTCCGGAAACAGCTCTAAAGGGTGTAACTGAAAGAGTGAATGAAATTCAAAGAGACCCCTCGTCGGCTATTGGAGAAGTCTTGACCGCAATGACAATTGGAGCGGGCATTGCTTACTTCAGCAAGAACCCCAAATACTTAGCGAGCGCTGTCGGAACACTTCTTCCGCGCTGTCAAAATGCCGAAAGAGTGGCCACTACAATTAAGAATCTTGTTCCTCACGTGGGTGCAGCGATTTTGGGAATTGATATGGCTTTGCGCGTGGCAGTTCCTATGATAGACGTTGGCTTGAATCCAAATAATCTCGACAAGGACAAAGAACTCTTGGGTTATAATCTTGGAAGCGCTGTAGTTGACTATTCACTTATGGGACTTGCTGGTTCGGCTGGCGCAATGGCAGCTGATATTACCCCACCAGCGATTAATAGTTTGCGTCACCTGGTTCCGGAATTAGGACGGGGACCTAAGTTGGCTTTCGATACTTGTGGCAATGGCGCTGCCGCCCCACATAATGTGGAAAATATGAATGTTCTTCAAATGGCTAAGGCTAAGAACGAGGCTTTTGACGGAGCTAAGCATCCGAAATACTGGGAACAACTATCTGATGATGGCACTAAAACGGTCAAAAAATGGTTGGGTCGGTTTAGAGTTACCCAAACTAAAAGACCTGATGGTCATTCCACGGTAGACGCATGGACCATTGATGCTCGGGGTTCCAAGATTTCTTTGTCTGAAGAAACGACACCAGAGGGAATTCTCTACAAAAGTTTCAATGATGGAACAAATTGGACGCTTAGACGCAAAGGTAATTCTATAGAAGTTGTTGACAAGAGTGCCAATGTTACTCATACTGTAGATAAGAAAACAGGACTTAACAAGCTTGAAGCAACGCTTCAGGACGGAACGGTGGTCCAGGAGATGCCTGACTTGACTGGTACCGGCAGAATCTGCGCTATGTCCCGCTACTATCAAGTTGATGGCACTAAAGTCGAACTCATGGATTGGACAGTTGTTGTAAAATCCTATGGCGACAAGCTGGGCACATATGATTACACCACTGGCTACGGTGGCAGTTACAATCCAGGCCGTCGCAGAAGACGTTGATTTTTAGCATGCTTACGGCAAGTTGAAAGTTACCGCGTCGCCTTCTTTAATGCCGTGCTGTTTGGCATAGCCGGCAGCAAGTTCGATGACTTCTGAAACAGCAACGCCACGGCCGCCTGGGTAGGTCGCGCAATCTTGTGGGTTCTCCGACTTGCATGGTTGCACATCGGCGATTAGTTTTACTATTTTGCCGTCTTTCACAAAAAGCATGTCCAGTGGTATCAAGGTGTGATACATCCAGAAATTAACTTCTCTATTTGGGCGGAAAAGGAAGACCATGCCGGCATCCGGTGCCAAAGATGTACGGTACATAAGTCCGCGAGTGATTTTTGGTTCTGTATCGGCTACTTCCAGTGTCACCTTGGCCTTGCCGGCAATATCCACCATTGGCATTTTTGCTTTGCCGTTAGCAAAGCTGACGGACAGTCCCATGACTGAACAAATGGTCAATGCAAGGAGAGAAAACTTCAATGGATTCTTGATCATAGCCACCACATTTTACTGAAAGGAGTATTGCGGACAAGGAAACGAACAGGATTTAAGATAATGCCTTTCTTGCCCGGGTAGGAAGCGGTAGTTATAACGCCAGCCGGATCAATAATGGCGGAGATGCCGGTATTTGTGGCCAAGATCATGTACCTGCCGTTTTCCACCGAGCGCATAACGGCAGAGGCTAGTATTTGCTTGTTCAATGGCGAGTTGTGAAACCAAGCCAGGTTAGAGACATTTACCAAAAGACTGGCTCCTTGCCTCACCTCATTGGCAATTAACTTGGGATAAATTACTTCCACGCAAATGGAGGCGCCAATTTTTCCCCAGAGCGAGTTGATGAGGCTTAGTTTTTGCGCGGCCACAAAACCACCTTGATGTCCGAGCATCAATTTTTTAACACCGCTGGGAATTAAGACATCCAGCGGTGTCTGTGGGTAAAATTCCCCAAAAGGAACAAGGCGGCGTTTTACATAGAGACTAGACTGCAAAGTATTTTTGTCGGTAGAAATGACGCGCACGCCATTGACGTAATTTCCTTTGAAGGCTTCAACGCTGCCGGCAACAACTTCTTTCATCTCGTATTTGGCCACATCAAAAAGCTTAGCGGCAAGCATTCCTTGTCGTGATTGTGTTGGAGTAATCACGCCTTCCGGCAAAATTAATAAGCCAGCACCTATGCCGTGAGCTAAATCGGCATAGCGTTGTGCTACCCCAACTGGTGTCGTTGTGCCCATGCGCTCATCTTCAATATTGAGATTGCCTTGCAGTGCGCATGCTACGACAGGTGGCGTGTATTCACTGGAAGCACTCGATGCCAGACGTGTGCTGTCGGTCAAGTTTGTAAGTTCGCTTCGTCCCCAAGAGAAGGCAACGGCAAAAATGGTTGTAACCAGAAGCAAGTCCGCAATTGCACCACCACGTGGTGCCAATCTGTCAATTCGTTGTCCCAGTTTTGGCACAAGCTTTGTGTATTCCATAATTACCAGGGTAATGACACAGTTGGATAAGACAATGAGGAAATCCAATAGTTGACTGCCGCCCAGCTTGCAGATTTGGATGAGCTCAAGTTGCTTATATTGACTATAAGCAAGTTCGACAACCGGCGTGCCAAGATAAGCTTCCAGGTGTCCAACTACCCAGAGGAAGAAGACCCATAGAAGTGGAACGGATAAGAGATATGGGTAAAACGGACGCATGTGATATGGCAAAAAGCTTGCTCGCATTGGAATGACAAAAACACACAAGGCAAAAGCCGTTATTAACAGCGCCTGGTGGGCGGCGGCAATTATCCAAACAGCAGCAGCTGCCTGAACGCTCAGTAAATCATTCAACGAAAGCCAATTTAACGGATGCAAGCCAAGAAACCAGCGCAGAGCCGTCAAGTAATAGCCCATGCCAAAGGAAAAGCCAACAATTACTGCTTCTCTTCTTTGCCGGCAGCCTTGGATGAGAAGTAGTAGTGGCACCAGTCCCACAAAAGCTAGAAACCACATGTCAAAGCCGGGTGTGGACAGACCTAAAATACAGCCAAAGCCAAAAGCAATCGGCCACTTCTCTAATAGACCGAGCCGAGAGAGAAACCCAGAGGAAGACCCCTCGTTGTAATCGCGCGAATCGCTTTCTGCAATAGGCTCTGATTGTTGAATCAAGGCAGGCATGACCACTAACTATTTAGAAGGGCAGGTCATCAAAGCTTAGCACTTTTGGGGAGGCTTAAGTATGGGCAATTGATGGTTATCAAGTGGTGATAGACTAGTGCCGGAAGGTCGCTAAAGGTAATTCTTTGCATGCGCATCATGGGTATTGATCCAGGGACGGCAACTGTAGGCTTTGGCGTCATCGATTGGCTGGGCATAAACGATCTGCGTTGTATTGCCGCCGGTGTCATATCTACCAGTAAGACTTTACCGGCCGGTGACCGTCTGGTGATGATACGCAGCGATCTCCTAAGCCTGATTGACCAATATCGACCGGACGTAATGGCTGTCGAGGCAATTTTCTTTTTTAAAAATGCCAAGACTCTGGTCCCAGTATCGCAAGCTCGAGGTGTAATTCTTGAAGCCGGTGCAAGTGCCGGTGTTAAGCTGGCCGAATACACACCACAGCAAGTGAAGCTCAATTTGACTGGCTTTGGGCGAGCGGAAAAACGCGAAATACAAGAAATGGTCGCCAGGTTGCTTAATCACGAAGACGTTATCAAGCCTGATGACGCAGCCGATGCCTTAGCCATTGCCATTTGTCATGCACGCATGGGTTTAGTTGGAATAACCCAGCCAGTGTCCTGATGACCAAAATGAAAGACTTTCGGATGGATTATTTCCGCCAGGATTTCCAGCGAGTTTAAAAGCCTCGGTCCTGGACGGTTGAAATACTGGTTGCCATCAAGCACAAACACTTTGTTGGACTTTGTTGCCTTCAAGTCACTCCAGCCAGGCTGACTTTGCAGTAGATGCATCTCTTGTATGGTGCGCTGAATGGAAAAGCCACACGGATTGACGAGAATATAATCAGGATCTTTGGCGACCATGTCAGCAAAGGCAATTGCCGGCGAGTGTTTACCGGCTTGTCCAAACGCTGCAATACCTCCTGCCATCTCAATTAATTCCGGCATCCAGTTGCCGGACATCATCAGTGGATCAATCCATTCAATGGCCGCAACAGTTGGTTTTTTGAGAGTGTTGGAGGCAATACTTATGGCGTTCATGCGCTCTTTTAGGTAATTGCTTAATTCAGAGGCTTGTCTTTCGGCCGATAAGGCTATGCCTGTTGTAACGAGATCTTGGAAGAAATCAGCCAGACAATTTGGTCTTAGGGAAATAATGCGACAGTCGATGCCGGTTAATTCGCACATGGCCGACTCGACATCCTTGATGCTCACTGCGCAAACATCACACTGGTCTTGTGTAATTATGTGCGTTGGGTGAAGCTCGGCCAATTTCTGGCTGTCCACCAGATAGACGCTCAGCGCATCCTTGACGATATTGCGCACTTGCTGGTCAATTTCGGAGCTGGAGACATGGATATTAATGCGTGGTTGTGTGACTACAGGCAAGTCCGTGATCTCAGGCGGATAGTCACATTCGTGGGAAATGCCGACCAGGTTTTCCCTCATCCCAAGGGCACAGATAATTTCCGTGGCACTGGCTATAGTGGAAACAATTCGGGGGGTAGTGGAATCTTTCATAGTAGACTAGCCTAACATTAATTGAGGTTGATGATGAAAGTGGTTCAGCAGGAGAAGTTAAAATCGTTCCTTCTTGAACGGGCGAATGGATGTATCCATGAGCCGTTTGGGCAATTGGCCTATCGCTTTGTCACACCTTCTTATGGGATTGAGCCAGGGGCTGATGACCACACGGATACGTGTAACCGTACCTCCATTGGTCATTACTTGCAGATGTACGACTGGGATGCTTGTTTCTTTTCCCAAGCATCTAAGTTCCTTAATGACAAACAGTTGGCTGTTGATATTGTCCAGAATTTTCTAACTGTTAAAACATATGATGGTCATATTCCCCGCACTGTCTCACCAGGAAAATTTTGGGACCTTGGCGATCATTGCAAACCTTTTTTATGCCAGTCTCTTGCACATGCCTGCCGGAATTTTCCAGAGACTAAAATTTCTCAGTCCATGCTTAACTCACTCAAGCATTTTTTGGACTTCTTTGAAGCTAACAGACGACACAAGTCAGGACTTTTCCATTGGCGCAATGTTCTGGAAAGTGGTGTAGACAATAACCTGGCTCTGATAGCTCCAGGTCCTGCGGCTAAGGAAGAAAATATTTCCCATGTCGACTTTCCTGATGGGCGGCTGTTGTCAGTCGATTTGAATGTCTATATGACCCTGGAGTATAGAGCATTTGCCAATTTGTGCCGCAGAGTTGGTGATACCACTTTGGCTAACCAATACGATGAGAAAGCTAATGAGCAAACAGAGCTTATAGAGACACTTTTATGGAGTGAGGAAAAGGGACTCTACTTCAACCGTGATCCTAAATTTGATACCTTTGTAGAAATACTTAGTTGGACATCCCTCAGTCCTGTAATGGCCGGTTTGAGTCCGGCGGATAGGGCATTGCCTGTCATTGAGAAATACATGCTCAATGAAGAACATTTCTTGAGACCGACAGGAATTTCCTCATTGGCGCAATCGGAGCTTTTGTACAACCAGTCATATCGCGGTTTGTATGGACGAGCGATGGTTTCTAATTGGCAGGGACCGATGTGGGTTTTGCCGAACGTATTGGCTGTCCGAGGACTTAAGCATTATGGACTGGAAAAGGAAGCCAGAAATGTTTCGCTTAGGGTTGTGGAAACAATGACAAAGGCGCTTGATCAGTTGTCCACTCTGACGGAAAACTATGATGCTGAAACTGGTAAGCCACTCTGGGCTCCGCAGTTTATTAGTTGGAATGTCTTGGCGTTGGAGTTGATGGAATTGATTTAGGCTTTGGTCATTCAATACTGGCTTCGATGATGTAGTTGCCGCGCTGCTTGAGGCGTACGCCTACGGCAATGGAGTTGTCCTTGCCGCCTGGAGTCTTTATGCGCAGGTCATTGCCTTTTACTATTGTTATTATGCTGGGCGTGTTGTTGCGCAGGTGGACAGATACTGGTTTAGCTGTTCCTAAAGCTCTGACGATTAGTTTAGTCGGCACTTGTCCTGGTCTGGCATCCGGTGCAACTTGCAGTGAAATGAGATTGAATAAGGCAGCATTGCTTCTCAGTCCGGCATTGGTCACGCTAACGGAATGCTGTCCGGCAGGTACATCTTCCGGTACAAGAATTTTTAGTTCTAGTGGAGAAGTGGACAGAATTTGGGCATCCCATTTGCCGTCGATGGTTACGCTTATGCTGCCGGCTTGACCATTGAAATTGTGTCCGAGAATAGTGACAGTATCAAATTTGGAAGCGTTGGCCGTAACTCTGTCCACATGCGGTGGTTGGGCTTCACTTGGGGTGGACAGTGGTTGCAGGATATGTATTACTTTGGTGGTGGCCAACTGCCTGCCGGCTATTGCTACCTTTAGCGTCGGACCTGGCGTTGAATCTTCCGGCACGAGAAATTGAACTTGACCATTGGCACCAGTTGTTAAAACTGTGCCGTTGAAGTCAACGTCAACGCCTGTTTCCGGTATGAGTCTGGCATTGACGACCGAAACAGTAATGAGTTGTCCGGCTTGTGCCTTATCTGGGGTTACTACAAGGGCATCCGGTGAAGGACCAATTGCCACTTGCGGCTCAGTCTTTTTAGGCTGAGGTTCTGTCGTTGCCACTTCTGCAACTGGTGTTGATGTTTCAGCGGCTATTTTCTCTTCGCTGATGGTGATTATTGCTGTTTCCTTTTTTGTTGCTTCTGAAACTTGTACAGGTGTCTCTGCCTTTTGAGTCTTAGCTTCAGCTTTAACTTCAGTTTGTTTTACTTCTGTCTTTGCTTGCGCCGGCTTGGTCTCTGGCTCTTTTGCTTCCAGCTTTGTTTTTGGTTTTTTAACAGAGGGAGCTTTAAGCAGAAGATAGCTGCGTCTGGGTGCTTTCTCCTCAGGTTGTTCAACTGTTTCTTGCGCTAACGATTTTGTGGCAATAGGAAGAGAGTTTGCGGGAGTTTCAGCCTTCGGATCTTCAGTCTTTGGGGAGTCGCCATGATCCTCCGCCTTTTGTTCTGGCGATAATGGCACATCTATCTTTTCTGTTGTCGTTGTTTCTGCAACCGGCGTTGAGTTTGTCGTCGTCGTGCTAGGAGCATTGGTAGTATCGCTCACATTGCTTATCTGGCTTGTCGGAGTACCGGCGCTATCGGCTACAAATTGTGTCAGTTTGCCAATCCAGTAATTTACTGAAGATTGGCTTTGAATATCAAAGCCGCTTTCAATACCGGATCTGCCGGAAGCGACAAAAATGAACTCGCCTAACTTTTGTCCGTCAACGACTGCATCGGAGTTGCCGGCGATTGTTATGTTGACCAGACCATTTAGTTTTTGGGCCCAGAGACATGATGCTGCTGCGCGACAAATAGGTGATTGCGGGTCATTGTTCTGGCGTATAACAACTTCACCGGAATCCCACACTTCAGCAGACATCGCGCTTTCTGCTTTAGCTTTATCGTCCGTGCTAATAATGCGATTAAAACTTAGTTGTGGGTTAGCTAATGCCGTTTGCAGGACGTTTATGGCAATACCTACGGCAGCCTTTTGTTTTGCATCGCTCAAGTTGTTATAGTCGCTCGATTCGGCAAGAGCTTTAGTAATGTCTTTCAATACGCTAATTAGAGCTGGGCTAGCTACTTCAACCGGAGCTGCTTTTGGTGCTTGAGCAATGAGGTTGTTGCGCTTTGTTTTAACGGCAGTGTCGGAAGCTTTGCCGGATGCCATGCTCATTGGGCAGGCAATGAATGACAGGGCAATTACACTTACTGCCAGGCGTTGAGCATTTTTTGTCTGTCCTAGAATTTTCAACATGTACTTAATTTCGTCCCCCTAAAAAATTGGTGTCTAGCGTTGGCAGCCGACTCCAAATATATCCTCATAGACTCCCCGTGTTTCCGCTGGGTTGAGTCCCCAACCCAAATACTTACCATCAAGCCAGATTTCAAAGTGCAGGTGCGGATGAATGAGTTTGCCGTTAGGGAATTCACCGGTGCCTGACACTCCGACGTAGCCAAGTAATGTTCCTGCCTCCACGAAATCTGCCGACTTCAAACCGTCTCTAATTTTACTCAAATGTGCATATCGTGTCAGGAGTCCATCGCCATGATCTACCCAAACTTGGCAGCCCCGGAATAAATCCTCGTTGGCTTCCGAAGATTGATGTGTAGCATGACATTCTTGTTCTACTTTCATATATTTGGAGGGCGACATGTCGTGGAAATGAGCATCGGCCCTTACTACTTTGCCGCCGTCGGCTGCCAGGACCTTGGTCCCATAAACTACATGCGTGGAGCAGCCGGATTCGCTGAAGAAATCAACTCCCTTGTGAACCCCAAAGCGGTACAGTCTGCGCGCTCCGGGAAATACTCCGGCATGCCTGGGCAGACGGATGCCGGCAATTGGCAAGCGCAGTCCATCAAGGCGGGGATCAATGCGTTTGCGATTGAATAGGCTGCTTGGTTTGATTCCGGCTTTCAAGCTGCGATAGACAAGGCGGTCACCGTCAATAATCCAGAACCCGTATGACTGGGGGAGTAATCCTCGTAAATCAGATTTGCCTGGAAAAACAAATTGGCGAGCCGTCCCCGTTTCTTTGTCTACTGCCAGTACCCTGTTGTTTTCACGTTCAACAATATATATGGGCGTGTCGCTGGTCATAGCCAGGCGCGACGGGCGCATTTTTTTAAGGCCTTTCCATATGAGCTTCTGCTCTGGAGCATCTTTGCTGCCGGAATATCTAACTATATTGCCGTTGTATTTCAAAACATATGGATGTCCGACCATGGCAATACCTATTCCGTCGCCGACATTCACGTCACCTGGTTGAACACGCCAGGGTAGGATTTCGTGGAAACTTGTTTGCATCGGCTCTTGGCCAGGTTTGGTGAGCCAAATCTGGTTACGCTCTGGATCGAGCAAGGAGATGCTGTTGCCATTGAAAGCCAAGTCGACATAGTCGGGATCGGGTTTGCTGCCGATTGATTTAAAGGCACGAAACACATGCCATTTCTTTTCCGCTATAACAAATTCAAATAGATCGCCTGACTTGTCTAGAATGACAAGGCTTTTTCTGGGCGGGAAATAGACGAAATTATTGAATTCGGCAATCGGCAGCCATTCAATGCGCTTGTTTGCCGGCGTAAATCTTGCAACCAGAATTTTGTCGGACCTGTGCAGGTCGCTTATAGCAACTGTGTAAATGGAATCGCTATCGAGGAAATAGAGTGTGTCTAAGACTTTGACCATCGCTTGTGGATGCACGTTGTTGTTGTGTTCATCAACGATCGGTCCAATCCAGGCTTTATCCATTTGCGCTTCGTCAGAGCGCAGTTGCGGTTGTGCCTGATTGGTGGCTGAGCTTGAGGAAGGCTGACATAAGACCAAAACTGCGCTTAGTGCAACTAGGGGCTTTAGGAAGCTAACTAAACGCGGCATGGCCTTCAACTCGGTTATCTGCTGGATTTGCCTTGAGGGCGGGCAGCTGCTGGTGTGCTTGATTTATCTACAATTGCTGAATCGGTTATGAACCAGTGCCCATTTATTTTTTCAACTGTGTAATTAACTTTGTAGCTGTCGTCCTGTTCTTTGATTACTTGTCCGGTGCCGTCATCCATCAATTTGCTAATTTCTTTGATCTCGACAAAGACAGCATATTTCTGACCGGGGGTAAGTTCGCTAAAGCGTTCGATAATTATGCCCTTGGGGTTCATGTCATAGTATTTGTGATTTGTCGAAAGCCATTTGATGGCATCTGTCTGGCGAATCAGTGCCTTGCCGGCTAGAATTTGCGATAACTCATCAGTCTTGCGCTGCCTAACAGCAATTTTTTTCACGTCTTGCCATGACTGAATGGTCTTGGAGAAGGTTTCAGTTAAATCGTTCTTGTTCTTTGGCTGTGCCTCGGAATTTTCTTGATTCTGTCTGATGATAAAGTCGGTAGTTGGTTTGTTCTTACT
>SBAT01000052.1 GCA_005240105.1 Chloroflexota bacterium | reverse complement strand
AAGTTGCCGAATAACTTCGCGGTAGCGGGCAAGCGCGTATTTGAGGGACACGCCCTTCGTTAACGTCTCATCACGTACCTTGCAAAGAATATTGTGCAACTCGGGGGCAATGAATCTTTGTTCTTCTGTTAAATAGACGTTACGGGAACTTAGTGCCAGTCCGTCTTCGGCTCGACTGGTGGACACGCCAACAATTTCAACAGGGACGTTTAAATCTGCCACCATTTTGCGAATGACCATCAATTGCTGATAGTCCTTCTCGCCGAAGTAGGCAACAGTCGGCTCGACCATGTTGAATAATTTCAAGACAACGGTAGCTACTCCTGTGAAATGTCCCGGACGAAACGCGCCACACAGACCCGATGTGAGTGCCATAGGAGGCACTACTTTTGTTGTCTCGCCTTTGGAAGAATACATTTCTTCCACGGATGGATGAAACACTAAATCCACGTTCTCCGCTCGACAAAGCTCCAGGTCTTTCTCTAAAGGACGCGGATACTTGTTCAAATCTTCCAGAGGACCAAACTGTAAGGGATTTACAAAGATGGAGACTATGACAAAATCACACTCCTTACGCGCCCTGCGCACGAGCGACATATGCCCTTCGTGTAGCGCACCCATTGTCGGCACAAAGCCAACACGTGCCGGATGCGCGCCTCTCCAAGTCTTCAAGGCGCTTACCGTTTCGACAACTTGCATAGTCATTTGCTGCGACATGAGCCCCCCTTTGTCATCTCGACCGACTGAGCCCTAGCGAAGGAGCGGAGAGATCTTCCGCAGCGAATCGATGTAACAGGAGATCACGGCATCGTCGAACCGTTGCGGAAGATTTCTCGACTTCGGTGCTGCGCACCTTCGCTCGAAATGACAAAGTAAAAGGGAGTCGAAATGACAAAGAGGGAGAGTGTGTTTGCATTAGTTACTTGGCCAGGTTGGTAGAGTGGATGCTTGAAGGAGTTCCAGTAATTCCTCTTCTTCAGACTTTACTAGCGAAAAGGACTCTGCTTCATTGGGAAAATTCTGACTCATTACGTCATTGGCATAATTGGTTACTGCTTCGTGAGCCTCTTGTGCCCACTCAGCATAGCGTCGTACAAAGCGTGGCTGAAAGTCGGTATATTTACCAAGCAAATCATCGGTAACAAGTATCTGTCCGTCACAGTTGTTGCCGGCACCAATGCCAATTGTAGGCACCGTCAATCGCTCAGAAATTAGTTTGGCTACAAATGCCGGCACCATTTCTAAAACAACGCTGAAAGCCCCTGCGTCTTGCAGTGCCATGGCATCATGCATTAGCTTCACTGCTTCTTCCGCTTTCTTGCCCTGCACTCGTGTGCCGCCCAGTCCGTGAATAGACTGTGGCGTGAAGCCCAAATGCCCCATTACGGGGATACCCATGCCTACAAGACGGGTGACGATTTCCAGATTTAACTCCGTTGCCCCTTCGAGTTTTACCGCCTGAGCTTCAGCTTCTTTAATAAAACGCCCGGCGTTCGTAATTGCCTGGGTTAAGTCGACCTGGTAGCTCATGAAGGGCAGGTCCGCTACCACTAAAGAACTTTCAACTCCCCTGGTAACAGCTCTCGTGTGGTGTAGCATTTCCTCAACAGTCACGGCATGTGTCGTCTTGTGACCGAGAGCAACCATAGCTAGGCTGTCGCCTACGAGGATGACGTCCACGCCTGCCTGATCGAGCATCTTGGCGGTGGAATAGTCGTAAGCCGTCAGAGCCACTATCTTGCGACCAGACTGCTTGTATTTTTGAAGCGTATGGGTCGAGACTGCCTTTTTCATGCGCCAATAATACCAGTTCTAATCAAAAGTGCTATACAACCGTTGAATTGTGTGAACATCTCTAACCGATAGAACAGGCCTAACCTTAAACGCATTGTTAAAACGGCACATCATATCGCTTGGATTAGGCGAATGAATGTCGATTCCTAGTGCATGACCTATCTCATGCAGGCAGGTGCATTTCATTTCCCCATCGGTCACAATCAAGCCGTCCGTAGGGCGGCGGACAGGGATTTTGATGCGCACTTTGAGAATGTTTATGTTACCTGTGCCTGCTTCCTCAAATTCTTCGTAGAAACTTGCCCCGGCATTAGGTCGCCCCGATGGCAATTCAGTATCGGCATTCAAAGTCTTTGTCCACGTACAGACCACATCAGATTCCAGTTTGGATGACGCTTTTGTGAAAGTCAGCTTGCCTCCGCTTGCATCCGTCCACGAGTAGAACGCATTTAGCAATATATTTCGGAACTGCGGACGATAGCCGGCAATATTTGAGCCATCTTCGATATAAACTCGCAAAGGGAATTTCTTCTTTGGCCAACGCATTAACCAGCCATCCGAGGACAACAAGTCATAGTAGTCTTGCTTCATTACGGGGTCTCTGGCAAATACAGAACCGCATACTAGCAATGCCAGCAAGCAACAGCAAATGACCCTAGTCACTTACTTCACCGAAGCAAGTTGCTTGATTCTTTCTTTGGCATCGTTGGCATTTTGTCCAGTTGGTGCTGTTTGTACATATTTCCGGTACTCACCAACAGCTAGTGCCGGCTGATTAAGTGCTTCGTAAATAGAGCCCATGTAATAGTAGGCTTCCACCTGTTTAGGATCCATTTGCAATGCTTTCTTGTACTCACCTAACGCTTTGGCGTAATCGTTCTTGCCTTGATAAGCAGTAGCCAAACTAAAGTGCGCGCTAGCGTCATCATAAAGTGCTATAGCTTTTTGATAATCAGCAATAGCGCCGTCCAAATCATTGCCGGTTGTCTGTTTCTCGTATGCTGACTTGATAAATGGATCAGCTTTTATTTGCTTGATTTGGGTTATGTACTGCTTGTAACTTGCTTCCTTTGGATTCAGTTGAGAGGCTTTGGCATAATTGGTCAGCGCATCATCCAGCTCACCTTTTGCTTGGTAGGCTGTGGCCAGGCTGTACCAGACGGATGCATCGCTGGCATCGACTGTCAATGCTTTCTTGTATTCGGCAATTGCCTCATCTAACTTGCCGTCTGTTTGTAATTGCACAGCGCGGTCAAAAGCAGCTCGTGATTCACCAATTTTCGCCTTTTCACTTGAGGTCTGCATCCGTTGTACCGCTGTTGGGTTGGCGGATAAGACTTTTACTCTTTCGCGAGCAAATGCAGCGGAATTTCCGTTGGGAGCAAACTGCAAGTATTTTTGATAGTCTTGAACGGCTTTAGGACCTTGTCCAAAATGCTCATCCAGCGATGCCAGATAGAACCAAGAATCGGCTTCACCTTTCGGATCCAGATCTACTGCTTTTTGATAGGCACCACGGGCTTCGCTAAATTTATCCATTGCTGAATAAGCGCCAGCCATGTTGCTGTACGTGCGAGGGGCATTCGGTGTTACGCCAAGAGACTTGTTATAGAGTTCAATCGCTCCCATGTAGTCACCGGCTGTATGTTTGGCAATAGCCTCATCAAGAATTGAACCTGCCTTGCTAGCCTTTAACTGAACCGCCAGATCGGCGTATTGTTTTTCCTTGGGATTTAACTGAGCAGCTTTTGCATAGGCCTCAATTGCCGAGTCAATGTCATTTTTTGCCTGATAGCAAGTTCCCATGCTGTACCAGTAGGAAGATTCGTTTGGTTGGACAGCAATTGCCTCTTTGTATTTTTCAATCGCTTTGTCGTAGTTGCTTGCTTGTTGCAATTGAATAGCTTCAGCATAGGCATTGCCGGCATTGGCCTGTTGTTGTCTTTCCTTGGAAGTTGGAATTCTTTCCACCTTGCTTGGGTTGATGGTCAGTTCCTTAACGCGAGCCTGAGCAAGGGCAACATTGCCGCCGCGTGGAGAAGCGGTTATATATCTCTGGTATTCAGCAAGTGCTTTCGCACCCTGGTTGAAGTGCTCATCAAGGGCCGCCAAGTAATAAAAGCTTTCAACTTCTCCTTTCGGATTGAGTTCGACAGCTTTCGAATATGCTCCGCGCGCGCCACCAAAGTCATCATTGCCTTGCAAGGCGCCTGCGTAGTTGGACCATGTGTGAGCATCGTTTGGTGTGATTTCCAGTCCCTTCTTATACGATTCGATTGCACCTAACAAATCCCCGGCAGCGTGTTTTTTCTCTGCGTCTTCAATCAGCGGTTGAGCTTTAAGCGCCGTGGCTGTCGTCAGCACTTGTTTGTATTCGTTGTTTTTAGGATCAAGAGCTGTTGCCTTCTCGTACCACATTTGTGCCGAGGTTAAATCACCTTTTGCTTGGTAAAGCGTACCTAGCGAGTAGGCGTAGCCGGCATCGCGCGGTGCCAACTCAACGACTTTTTTGTAGAGTGGTAATGCTTCGTCAAACTTGCCTTGTTGTTGCAAGCTGAGAGCCTGATCATAAGCCTCGCTAATTTGTTTAAGCGTATCTTTCTCGCCGGTTGTGAGAAGTTTGTGCGTATCGCCAATGTTAGCAGTCAAAGCTTGAATACGCTTTCTGGCAGACTCTACATTGGTTCCTGCCGGTGCATCGCCAGTGTATTTTCTGTACATCGCCAATGCTTCAGCACCTTGCTTGTAGTGCTCGTGAATTGCAGCAATCTGGAATTCGTCTTCCACCTCGCCTTTAAGATCCAACTGCACCGCCTTTTGATAAGCGTCACGCGCTCTGAAGAAATCATCGGAGGCTTGATAAGCAGCGCCCAGGTTGGTCCAGATATTTGCTTT
>SBAT01000410.1 GCA_005240105.1 Chloroflexota bacterium | reverse complement strand
CTGATATACGAACTACATCGCCGTCTTTTAGGAAGCCAGCTCCGGAGACAACAACAAGTTCGCCTGGCTTAATGCCGCTGGTAACTTCGACAAATTCACCGAAGCGTTCACCACCAGTGACGGAACGGCTGTAGACTTTGTCCCCTTCCACTAGGAAGACACAGCTGTGTTCAAAGCGATCGACAATAGCACTTGCCGGCACAGTCATAACTTCCTGATTACCAAGACTTACTTGACCATGCACAAAGATACCCGGGTGGATGTTCTTGTTAAATGGAATATCGATGCGCACCATGCCAAGACGGGTATCTACATCAACCAGTGGACTTATTTCACGAATCTTGCCGACAATTGTTGCACCACCAGGAAGAACACCTGTAATGTCCACCATCTGCTCGGGCTTTAACCTAGCAAGATCTCTTTCCGGTACTTGAGCACGAATCTCCAATCGATTATCTCTAACCATATTAAAGAGCGACTCATTAGCTGTGCTTATGTCACCAATATGTGCATCTCTCTTTGTAATCCAGCCGTCGCTTGGTGCACGAATTACAGTCTGGGCAATCTGAGCCTGCAGCGCCTTTATATTGGCCTGAGTTTCAGCAACTGTGGCCTGCGACATTTGAATGTCTTCCACTCTGCCGCCTTCAACAGCTTGCGACAATTTCTCTTGAGCTTGCTTGTTCACAAATCTTGCAGCGGAGACTTCATTTTGGGTATGCAAGAGCTCAGCTTGACTGGTTTTTAAAAGCGTCGATTTTGCATCTGCCTCTTCGGCACTCACTGCACCTTCCTTATGTAAGGCGGCATAGCGCCCGGAATTACTGCGAGCGTTGTCCAAATTAGCTTTGGCTCTTTCCAGATATGCATCAGCTTCTCTGACTTGTGCGCTTGTCTGTTCAACAGCAAATTGCAAAGCTGCTATATCTTGCTTGCGGTTAGGCTGTATAGTTTTGCCCAAATTTGCTCTTGAATGCTTCAGTCTGGCAAGTTCACGATCCAACTGCGCTCTCAAGATAGAAGAATTGAGGGTAGCTAGAACTTGTCCCTTTTTGACAAAGGCTCCTTCTTCAACATTGACTGTTTCAATGCGCAACCCGCCGACTTCTGCTCCGATGGATAGCGGATCCCAAGCCCAAACTGTACCTGTAATACCAAGCTTCCTTTCCATTTGGCGATAGGCAGCCGGTTCAACTGCAACAGTCAACGATGCCGTAGCGCCAGCATCTTTTGCCGGACGGAAGATGGACACAACAGCCTGGACGGCACCAATGACAATGAATAACGACAGCACAACCACAGCGCTAATTATCGCCAAACGGACTCTCGGTCCAGCCGCAGCGAAACGAGACAAAAGCTTATCTTTTGTCGTCGCGCATTGTTGTTTTGTTCGCTCAAGGGTATCCATATTCATTTACTACTCTCCGACCATTTTCAAATACTTGTGTAACCTTGCCCGCTCAGCATCACCAAGGATTCCAGCAAACACAATGTCCACGATATCGACGCATTTCTCCTCGAAATTTGGTTTCGAGTTATTGAAGTAACCAGTAAAAATAGTTCCGTACAACAGACAACTTATTGTCTCAGTAATAGTTTCAACATTCAGCTTTCTCACTCGCCCGTCATCAACCAGCGCTTGAAGCAGCAAAAGCCAAGGACCAATGTTTTTCTCACGGTGCTTTAAATAAGTAGGCTTCTTGCGATCGCGAAACTCGGCACGCTCTTGGATGAGAAGCTCCAACACTTCCGGGTTCTGGTCAAAGAAGCGCAAATAAAACCTGATAGCGCCGGCGATTTTTTCCAACGGGTCTTTAATCTCTGCTACTCGAGACTCAACAAAGTGGGACAGACGCTCCATGCCTAGATCGACGGCAGCCAGGAAAAGCGCTTCCTTGCTTTCGAAATAGCGGTAAACAGTCCCTTTGCCGATGCCAATTTCATCAGCAATCTGTTGCGGGTCAGTCTTGGGATAGCCGCAATCAGCAAACACGCCGATGGCTACCGAAAGAATCTCCTCCCGCCTTCTTTCAGGCAGGGATTCGTCTTTTGGTCTGCCAGGACCCCGTTTTGTAAGGGTATCTACCACCGAAATCACCAACCTTTAATAGTTTTGTGACGAATCCGTCCACTAAATACCATCCTACCAGAACCGGGGGTTTCCTTCAAACGCCGGTTCTTCTATTTTTGCTCAAACCTTACGCTCAGCCTGGACGGAACACCTACTCTAAAACGGTGCGTACTTTCCAGAGGTCCGGGAAGCAGCGCTTCATCAAAGTAGATTGCAGGTAGCCGACGCCTTCGGAGCCGCCGGTGCCGCGTTTGAAGCCGATGATGCGCTCGACGACGGTTACGTGGTTGACGCGCCAGAGGTAGACCAATTCATCTATTTCAACTAGCAATTCGGCTAAATCAGACAAGTCAGCTAATGAATCGTCGTTCTTGTAAAGACGTACCAGTTCTTTAACGCGAGCATCTTCGTCAGCTTCAGGAAGGACAAAGCCTTTCCTTCGCAGCACGGCATTGAAAGAATCCAGTACGGATGGTTTAGCAAAACGCTCTTTGAGCATTGCATATGCACTGGCATCGGGCTTGAAATGTTCAAGCATACGCTCATCTTTAGCACCGAGTGTAAATTCAACTTCGCGGAATTGACTAGATTGAAATCCGGAAGCTGGGTTTAAGTTGTGGCGAAAGCCCAAGAAATCTTGGGGAGACATTGTCTCCAATATGTGAATCTGCTGCACGAGAAGTTTCATAATTGCAATCACGCGACGCAAGAAGAAATTGGCGCGGCGGACATTGTCTTCGGCAAGCAGTGCTTGCACTGTGTCCAGCTCGTGGAGCACCAGCTTGAACCAAAGTTCGTAAGTCTGGTGGATGATGATAAACAAAGGCTCGTCGTGGTGCGGCGGATCGGAAAGACAGACTTGCAGTTCTTTTAGGTCATGCACACGTAGATATTTGTTGTAGGTAACGGGGCTGCCTTGCGTACCACCGTATTTGTCGGTGGTCTTGTCGCCGCTAGCGCTTGTTGCTGTCATGTCCTCTCTCCTTTGTCATTCCGAGGCTTTAGCCGAGGAATCTGCCGTTAGTTATCGATATACTTATTTCTGAATTCGCAGCGCGTTAAGTTGCGGTAGATTCCTCGCTTTGCTCGGAATGACAAAGGGGAGGAGTAAGAATGACAAAGGAGGGGGAGTTAGCCATCAGCCTTGCCCTTCTTCTTCTTAGCTTTTGAAAGTTGTTCGTACTCGTCCACGGGCAGGCTGGAATTCCAGCAGACGTCCTTACCTTTGGCATAGTCGATAAACTTTGTGCCCTTAGGCAAGGGAACTCTTTTTGCTAACGGGTAGCTAGGCAATAGGTCTTGCGCTTTTTTGATAAGTGCTGGGAAGGAGACTTGGAACGTCTCCATCTTAATTGCTTCCGGAGTGACGTGAAATACTTTGTATGCACATGGATAGGTGGCTAATCCTGGGTTAGTGACATTCCATGTTTTGCCTCCACGTCCCAGCTGATTAACATATAAGTGGGCAGACAGTGTCAAGTTGACATTACTGGCGATTATTACGTCGCGCACTTCATCGGCATTGGGCAAAAGATAATCCATTAATTGCGCTTGAGCAGCACCAAAGGGTGGCGGGTTAAGCAGCGGGTGATGACTTACAACGATAGTGAATTTGTCCCTAGCCTTCTGCAAATCATCTTTTAACCAGCTCAACTGTTGCGAATCAACATGACCACTTGTCGAATCCGGATAACTGGTATCAAGTCCAACTACATGCACGCCTGGCAACGGCGACATCGACCAATAAGGATTGTCGGTCACAATTCCACATCCACGCCAGTCTGGTCCAAAGGTGCGCATTTTATTGACGGGGTTGTTACCACCTGTCACATCGCACTCGCCAAGCACAAATGACCACGGTGCATTTAGTCCTTGGGCAATATCCAAAAACAATTGCCAGTTTTCATCATCCTTGCCCAGACCATGTACTTGATCGCCACCAAAGAGAACAAAATCAAGTTTCTGCTCATTGAGTTTTCGCACGACATCCTGCAAAAACAATTGGCTTTCGGCAGTCAGAATATAACTATCCGCCACACCATGGGTCAGGTGAATGTCACTAACAAATGCAAACGAAAATGGCTGAAATGATTGTTGGGCTCCCACAGGTAAGCTCAACGGCCAAAGTGTAGTGGCAATGGCGCCAATTAAAAAAGATCGCCTTCCGATATAGTGTTTTTTGCTCATCGACTGAAATATTAGTCGCTTGAGTATTAAAATTCTAGCCCTTCATAATCAAGGACATGACTTCAGAGCGAGAAGCCTGATTGGTTTCAAACAAGCCGCGAACGGCAGAAGTTATCGTTCTAGAGCCAGGCTTTTTCACACCGCGAATAGACATGCAAAGGTGTTCGGCTTCCAAGACCACGATTACTCCACGTGGTTGAAGTTTCTTAACCAGAGCGTCGGCAATTTGCGAGGTCATACGCTCTTGCACTTGGGGACGCTTGGACACCAGTTCAACAACGCGAGCCAGTTTTGAAAGTCCGGTAATGCGCCCTGCGTTCGGTATATATCCGACATGGGCAGTACCCATGAATGGGACCAGATGATGCTCACACAAACTAGCAAACTGTATATCTTTCACCAGTACAAGCTCGTCATTCTCCGTGATGAATTCGCATGTCAATTCGGAAGACGAATCGACATCAATGCCATAGAGCAGCTCCTGGTACATGCGGGCAACTCGGGCAGGCGTATCCAGCAAGCCTTCGCGGCTTGGGTCTTCGCCTACAGCTTCCAGGATCATGGTCACAGCTTGAGCAATTTTGTCCTGGTCGATTTCCTTGAACACGCTCTCATCTCTCTTGCGTGGCTTAGAAAGCGCTGCTGCTTGAGTGGTAGCGGATTGCGTGTTGGGGGTAAAGCTCACAGATTCCATAATTTTCCTTGCCATTCAGGTTGCTTGACAATGGTAATGCCTTTAAGGCTTTGCTAATGGAAACTGAGTGGAAATTTAGTTAACTGTAGTTCATAGGCTCAATTGTTATACTTATGCGGTTTAGACCAGCTCAGTTGCTGGTGGTGTCAGGCGCGTTAAGCGACCGGCATTTTGAAATTTTGGAGAAAAATATGACCGCGACCATTTCGCAAGAACTGGACATCAACGAAATTAAGAAGTTGTTGCCCCATCGTTACCCATTTTTGCTCGTCGACCGGGTGACTTACATAGAACCTGGACAAAAGGCCATCGGCTACAAGAACATGACTGCCAACGAGCAGTTTTTTGAAGGACATTTCCCCTTCAAGCCAATAATGCCTGGTGTTTTGATGGTAGAAGCATTGGCACAACTAGCTTGCATTGCCATTCTCGTTAAGCCGGAATACAAAGAATACCTCGGCGTTTTTACTGGAATAGACGGTTTCAAATTCCGCCACATGGTCATCCCAGGCGACAAGCTGGAATTGGAAGTAGAACTCATCAAAATGAAAGGCCCTATCGGCCGCCTGAAAGGAATTGCCCGCGTCGGTGACAAAGTCGCCTGCGAAGGTGAAATATCGTTTGCAATGATAAAACGCGAAAACGAAGCATAAGGAAATAACAACTATGAGCATAAATACGACGACTACTCGCATTCACTCAACAGCAGTAATTGCAGATGGCGCTCAGATTGATCCGATGGCTGAAATTGGACCGTACGCAGTAATTGGACCGAATGTAAAAATCGGCAGCGGAACAAAAGTTGGCGCCCATGCTGTTATTGATGGTCACACAACAATCGGCAAAGATTGCAATATCTACGCTGGTGCCTCGATTGGTCTAGAGCCGCAAGATTTCCGCTACAAGGGTGAGCCAACCGGTGTCATCCTCGGCGACAGAGTTACCATTCGTGAATACGTCACTATTCACAGAGCGACTAATGAGGGCTTCACTGAAATTGGCGACGATTGCTTCCTCATGAATTACGTTCACATTGCCCACAACTGCAAACTTGGCAAAGGCGTCATTCTCGCTAATTCAGTTATGATGGCCGGACACGTAAACATTGGCGACCATGTCGTCATGTCAGGCATGTGCATTTTCCACCAGCACGTACGTGTAGGAAGACTGGCAATGCTTTCCGGCATGACCGGCACAAGATCCGACTTGCCACCATTCACTACTTGTGATGGTCGCCCAGCTATGGTGCGTGGCGTCAACGTCATTGGCTTGCGCCGTCAGGGTGCCGGTCAAACCGTTCGCTCCGCCGTCAAGGAAGCCTACCGTTTACTGTATCGTTCGGGCTTGAATGTGTCACAAGCGCTTGCCCGCATTGAAGAAGAGATAGAGCAATTCCCGGAAGTTCAGGAAATAGTCGCCTTCTTCAAAACCAGTAAGCGCGGTTGCGCCGGCATCGCCATACCCGGTGCTGAAATCATGGACGAATTTCCTTCCGACGACATTTAATGATTACAGGCTACAACTCGTTATGGCGAAACCGGGACTTCATGTTCCTTTGGGTGGCGCAAATATTTTCACAGCTTGCAGACCGAGCTGTATTCGTGTTGTTCGTAGCCGTCCTGACAGCCCAGGAAACACTCTCGCAGGCAGCACCAACTGAACTCCAGGTATCTGCCGGTGCTGCTCAAATGACAAGCTGGTTATACGTCGCATTTACGATCCCGGCAGTATTGCTCTCACCATTAGCTGGAGTCTATGTCGATCGCGCTTCAAATAGATCGGTAATGGTGTTTTCCAATGTCGTACGTGGAATTTGTGTGGCTCTTGTCTCAATGCCGCAAGTAGAGAGACATCCGATGCTGGCCTATTTTCTGGCGTTTCTCACATCCATTGGCGCGCAGTTTTTTGCTCCAGCAGAGACTTCATCCATACCTCGACTTGTAAAACACGCTGATCTTTACTACGCCAACTCCTTATTTTTCACCACAATGATGGTCGCCTTAGGTTTTGGTTTTGCTGTCGGGGAGCCTATCATCTCCCATATTGGCTTAGCTGATGCTCCCTACTTCATCGCATGCTGCTTCTTTGTAGCGGCATTGCTCTTGTGTTTTGTCAAAGACAATGTGCCGCACAAAGAAAATAGAGAGCCTTGGTGGGAAGAATTGCGGTTTGGACTTTTCTACATTTCCAGCAATGCCACTGTCTTCAGAGCAATTATGAAGATCACAATATTATTCAGCACAATAATTACTCTGAACATCATTGCCGTTGGTTTAAGCCAACAGGTTTTGCATATCAAGCCATTCCAATTCGGCTGGATTGTCGCTTGCGCCGGTCTCGGCATGTGCGTCGGTAATTTTGCCACAGCCCACTATGGACAGAAGATGAAACCAACCGCTCTTGCCTACGTCGGCTTTACCGGACTGGGTCTATTCATGAGTCTTTTAGGTTCCCTTGGCGTTATCCAGACTCTCGTATTGCCACAATTGGGATTGCCGGAGCTGTCCTTCCACAATGGGTTTGTCGCTGCCGCCCTAATTCTCTCAACCTTTTCAGGCGTCTGCTGCGCCTTGGTTGCCGTGCCCACACAAGCATCTTTGCAAAAAGCCGTGCCTGAAAATTTGCGCGGCAAAGTCTTTGGCGCTCAGAATACCGCCATGTCCGCTGCCTCTACAATTCCGGTTATACTGGCCGGAGTAGCCGCTGATAATTTACCTGGCGGAGTCTCTACGACCTTGCTCTTAATTGGTATCCCCATGCTCTTATCGAGCACCTATCACCTGTTACGCACAACCAGGAAAGAACGTTTAGAAGGAATCTTCTAAGAAACGAAAAAATGGCTAAAGTAGTTCACTGGACACCAACATTTGCCAAACGTCGCGCACACAAAACGTCGCGCATCTTTATATGTATCAACGGCGAAGGATATGGGCACTCCAGCCGCGCACTTGCAGTCGCGCGTCATTTGGATCCGGAGTCGATAATTTTCGGCACTTACGGCTATGTCAAAAACCGCATAGATCGTGCCGGTTATAGGACTGTCGAAATTGGTCCGGAAGTGAAATTTTTTGGCGAAGACGGCTCATTTCAGCTTTCCAAAACCATCCTCAAAAATGCCAGCGCACCACTGACAATGGGCAAGCAATTTCGTGACGAATTGAAGATCATGAAAGACTTCAAGATTACCTGCGTACTTTCCGATTGTCGCGCGGTCAGTGTATTTGCCGCCGCAAAGCTCGGCATTCCGTGCCTGTATATGACCAACCAAACTGAATTTGAACACTTTTTCCACAGACGGAAAACAAAAAAGACTCAGGACCAGCCACTTGCCGAAACGACCATCACGGACGGATTCCGGAACCCAGGAAATCTCACGGTTCGCGGCCAGCAGACGCGACTTAAGCG
>SBAT01000169.1 GCA_005240105.1 Chloroflexota bacterium | reverse complement strand
ATGTATTAGAGGCTCAATACTTGTACCAAAACACAGCTTCTTGGGTAACGAAACCTGCTGGCTCCAGTATCTCGCAGGTCTGGAACTGCATAGCTCGCGATAATGGAGCGGTTTATACCAAGTCGTACTTTGCCGACAGAAATGCTCCGGGAAACAATGCTTCACTTAGTGGTGGCAATTATCCGGTACTTATCGGTGAATGGTCACTGCGGTGTCCTGCGCCGACAACCGGACCTATTCCAATTACACCGGCGGCAAATCCACCTTCTTCAAATACTGAAGTGCCTCCAACACCAGGTACGCCTACGACAACACCGCCAACTTCGCCGCCTCCAATTGTCGGCGAAACTCCTGAAACGCCTCCGACAACACCGCCAACAACTCCGCCTACTACTCCGCCAACTACGCCCCCGAGTACAACTCCAGAAAGTCCTAACTTTTGTGTTGATTCCATAGGTCCAACGGGCAGAGTTGTGGTCGATGAAGGTGACTCATACGGCAGCGTTGTTGCGCGAGTTGATAGTTCTGGCAACGTGGTCTATTACATGCGCATGGGTGACGAATCTTTGAAGGAAATGCATTTCCTCACTGATTTTGAGACATGGAAGCGAGCTGTCACTACTGTAGATCACAATTTCCATGAAGGAAGCCGTACAGGGGCACGAAACATTCACTTCCCAAGTATGGACGAAACTGAGCTACGAAACTATTTCGAATCTTACGGCCAACCAGTGCAGTCCGTTAGTGGAATGGCTGCCGGTGATTTTGAGAAAGGCAGGAACAATCGGACAGATGACGAGATAGAAGAGTTGCTATTTTCTACATACCAAGCAGGTGTCTATTACTTAGAGGAAGGCGGCTGCGCCAAGCTCTTCCACTTCTCCACCTAGTTGCCTCGCTTGGGTCGCCAGGCAAAGTATACGTCGGTGAAATTGTCTCTCAGTTGCTCGAGAGTCATCTGAAACGTGCCTTGATAAGTTTCTTCGTTCACTCCGTGTGGGTTGCGTATGGTAACTAAGTGTTTGTCCGAGTCATATTTCAAAATGCTATAGGCATGGTGTGTGTCCAGCCCTTGCGGGCGAGGGCGAATATCGGCCAATTTAGAACCGCAAGTCATAGGTATGTGTTGGTCACAGGCAGATTTTAGGGCGGCACCTAAATCGTTGTCGTTAACCATTGGCATAAACATGGTGTCGTGTTGTTGACCAGTAATTTTGTCGAGCACTTGTTCAGACAATCCCGCAATATTGGTCAACTGATATGGCAACATATCGTCGACCAAAGCGCCCAGACCCATGTTGCCGTATTCTTTTCGCAATTGCTCTCCATAGGCTTTTTCTATAACCAATGGCCAAAGTCCTCCTTCGGTGCTTGAGCCATAGATCATTTTTTCAGACTCGGTTAGACTTTGTATTCGCCATGGTTGATTGGCAGCGCCAGCAAAAGTTACTGTGTATGTTCCATCTCTGTTGTCGTGAATCATCTTTTTTATAAGGTCTGGTCGAGCGTCAGCAACTGATGCCAGAGAAGCATGAAAATAGCAGTCCCACAGTGAACCTTGTTTGACAAACTTGGGACGAATACTCTCGTTTGGACTATCCGCGTGGGAATATAAATTGCGGTGGCGATTCCTTTCGTCGGTGACAACGAAACGTTGGTAAATGCTTTCGAACTTGTCTTTGGTGTGGTTTAAATGTCCCAACAGTTCTGAGTAGCTGTCTGCCGTCGGTCCACAGTAGGCAGCGTAGACATCGATGTCTCCTTTCTCAATGGCGGACATGGTTCCGGGACGTTTCCAGGCAAGTGAACTTAAGTCATCGAAGCATCTGTGAGCGATGGCGGCAAACCGGGCGGCTTCGCCTTTCACGGATGGGTTGAGGATGGCGTTTTTTAGTTCAGTCTTGCTTAGCCTGCCATCTTTATTGGAATCAATTTGTGGCAGTGCTGACAGATACATGTGCTTAAATTCGTTGCCGGCCAAATCAGGCATGCCGATTTTGCTAGTGCCATCTGCATACCAGGTACGCTCTATGGCAGTTTTCCAGTTCTTTGATGTGATTCTGCCGTCGTCATAAACTGTTATGCAACCAAGAGTGTTAGGACTTTTGATGTTGCCTTCATACCACAATGCGGAATGTTTACCTTTCTTTGCCCAGAAAGTGTTGTCTGGCAATTTGACGCGACTGACTTCTCCATCGGCATAACTTATCTCAGCCTTTTTGCCACTGGGATATGTAATTGTAGTGAGCTTGTCGTTGGTGTAGGACAGGCTCCAACCTTCGGAATATTTTTCTATGCGGGACGAGTTAGAGTTGCTTGTAGTTTGAATTGACGCTTCTTTCTTGCAAGGATAGGCGTCCTTGACTGAATACTCAATTCCGGCGCACTTGCCCGTAGAGGCTTTGGATTGGGATTGATCGATGTGGTCCAGAGCAGTCATTCCGGCTGTTCCTTAAATATCTAGTCCAAGATTACCGGTAATATCGCCTGCTGTCAGTGGGGATTTTACGAATACCCCTGGCTATCGGGCGCTTCGTATTCCCCCCATTGAAGGCGGAATTCGTGACCACTAAGATCACGGTTCCTTTTCTATTGGGTCAAGCATGAGTGACAATTTTAAGAATGCTATAGAGAGTGGTTCTTTAACAAGACTCATTCCTGTCTTGCTACCGGGTGAGAAACCGAAGCTTACCACAATAGCAGCTGATGACCCGGCGGTAGCCTATTATGATGCCAGTGCCACGGCGAGCGTACGCTTATTTAGTGAAGTTTGGGATGACGCAAATGGATCGGGAACACCTAAGCGTGGAATTGGCAGTGGTTCTATCGTGTCTTCTGACGGTTTGATTCTTACCTGTGGGCATGTAGTCCAACCAAATGGAGAGCTGACAGCAGAGCTTTATACCGGCGAAAAGGTGAAGGCGAAGACAGTGGCTCATTTCCCGGAAATTGATATGGCATTGGTGCAGATAAGCGGCAAAAGCGACCTGCACTACTTAAAAATGAGTGACAGCAATAAGCTCAAGCTTGGAGAAGGAACAGCCATTTTTGGACATCCCAACGGTTCGCAGAATGTATTTGTCTCGGTAGGAGAGGTAACCGGGGCAGGGATTGCCAAAGAGATGTTTGGAGATAAACCACCTGTTCCCACTATGGGCTACTCGCAACGAATCATTCGACTGTCGTCTCATGCCGAGCCGGGAAGTTCAGGCTCTCCACTAGTTAACAAAAAGGGTGACGTTGTTGGCGTGACATTTGCCGGGATATCGGGCGATACTTCTGCTTCTGGCAATGAAGGAGCAAAAGTTGCGTCGTGCAGCTATGCTATGGCCATTTCTGAGCTCAAGAAATCGCTCAAATCGCGACATGATTTGTACAAAAAACTGCAATGGCATTGATCTTGAAACAGCCATTGGTAAGAAGTTGGATTTTTGAATAAACATCGGGACGACAGGATTTGAACCTGCGACCTATTGCTCCCAAAGCAACCGCGCTACCAAGCTGCGCTACGTCCCGATAAGTTTGTAATTGTACGACCTCTTAAATATAGCATGCGGTTCTCAAGGGCGGAATTGTTACGGAACGAATTGTGGTGTGTCGATATTGACATTTACGGCGTCCTTATTGACATAGCCAGTTTTGCCATCCGGGAATTGCACTCTATATTTATCGTTTTTCATTCCACCAAGGACTATTACACGATCACCGGCTTGTGGCTTTGCCGTAGCCTTCTTCTTAGGGTCGTGGGCAATTGTGCGTTTGGTGATTGTCGCTGTGGTGTAAGCGTCTGGGCGAGTGTATTCGACTAAGCCGCCATAAACATAGCCAACTTGACCGTTATGACGCACTTTGTACCAGCCGTCTACTTTGCCGACTATTTCAATCTGCGAACCTTTGGCGACCTCTGCCAATGGTTTAGCGTCGGTGCCTGGGGCAGTGCGGATATTTACGGTTGATGCGGAAATTGTGCTGGAAATTGACGCGGTTTCTCCGGCTGTTATGTGTTCCGGTGCTGTGACAATCTCGCGTTTCTTTGTTTGTGGCACTGTTTTTGGTTCTTGTTTGAGCGGAGCCACCGGTCTAATGTTTGCCAGGTTGTGCTTAGTGCTTACGACAGGACGCGGCTCTACTTTTTGTATTTTCTCTACTTTTCCTATTTTCTTTAATTCAATTTTCTTTGAAACGACTACTGGAGCCGGTTCTGCAGCTACCGTAGGTGCAGGCTTTTCATCTGTATCGTCAGCAATTGATTCTTCTTCGCTGGCGTCGGCAACAGTGGTTTTGTCGGCAGCGTAAGAGCCAATCGACCAATTGTTGTTATTGTCCCGAGCAACTTCTACTTTGAAGGACCCTGTTGGTCCAACTAAGCTGTAGGCAATTTTGCCGCGACCAAGAGGGTCTTTCTTAATTAGGAAATTTCCGGCGGTAGGGGATTTGTAATTGGCTACAAGCTGCTGTCCTTTGCTACCAAGATAAGACTTGTACGCACTTACCAAATCCGGATTACGTAAGCATTCTGCTACTGCATACAATGGCACTATCGGAGAGGAATTATAGTCAACGACGGAGACATAACGAGCATCTTTCCATTGAAGGTTTTGGTGTGCTGTTGTGGTTTCCAGCTTGGTGTCTTTACTGAAGACGTTATCAGCTTTGCCCATTGAAAGCACGCACAGATCAAGTTGTATGTCGCGGCCGTTTTTGGCAAAGCGGGCAGTACCTTCGCCAACAACTTTTGGTACAAACTTTTCAGTGACATCAGCAATGGTATCGGGCATTAAAGCATAAGCACGTACTTGCGGTTGGTGCGCAGCTTGTCCGCCACTGTGTCCGAGCAATACCAAAAGCGGTCCGGCTGTCTCGTTCAGTAACCTAGCGTCATCAAATACTTCCAAGCCTACCAATGGAAATACTTTCGTTTGGCGGTCGCCTTTCATGACCAGGAAGCTGCTTGCTTCCAGCATGGTATCGACTTCCACGACTTTCAGTCCGCGAGGAAGTTCAACGATGTGTACTTCAAATGCTTCAGACGGCAAAAGCTTTTGCAATTTATTGGTCAACTCTTTGCTCGATGAGCCGCCAATTTTTTCCAGGTAGGCATAGACTGCTTGCTCAAATTCCTTGCGCATTGATTTGGCTTCATTGGCATTGCCAGGACCGGCAAGCATGCGTTTGGAAATACGAGTCAAATTCTGTTGAGGGTCGGTGAACTGTGGAATGATTGCTGCACTGGCT
>SBAT01000051.1 GCA_005240105.1 Chloroflexota bacterium | reverse complement strand
GCCTTGCACTTCAACAAGATTTCGGAAATGCGTACTGGTGAAGGTAAGACCTTGGTGGCAACATTGCCTGCTTACTTAAACGCCCTGGCTGGTCGTGGCGTGCATGTTGTTACGGTCAACGATTACCTGGCTCGCCGGGACGCGGAATGGATGGGACAGATTTATAAGTTCCTCGGCTTGTCTGTCGGACTTATCTACTCGCACCAGCCGGACCAGGAAAAGTATGACGCTTATCGCACGGACATTGCCTATGGCACAAACCACGAATTTGGCTTTGACTATTTGCGTGACAATATGCGCACGTCCTTAGATCAACTCGTGCAGCGTCCATATTATTACGCCATCGTTGACGAAGTTGATAACATCCTTATCGACGAAGCAAGGACGCCGCTTATTATCTCCGGTTTTCCCACAGAGTCGTTTGTCGAGCTGTATAAACGCATGGCTCAGCTTTCACCGCACCTGGAGCGCGGCAAGGACAAGGATGATGAAGAGTGCGATTATTGGGCCGATGAAAAAACCAAGAGCGTGCTTCTGACCGAGCGCGGCATTATGAATGCTGAGAAGATGCTTGGTGTGAGCGACTTGTATGACGTTAAGTACAATTTTGCTCACCACCTGGGACAATCATTACGGGCCAAGGAACTCTATAAGCTTGATACCGATTATGTAATTCGTCCGAACGAAAAGGGACAACTGGAAATAGTCATCGTTGACGAATTTACAGGACGTATGATGGTCGGCAGGCGTTGGGGGGATGGTCTGCACCAGGCAATTGAAGCTAAGGAAAACGTTCCAATTCAAGAGGAGACATTGACTTACGCTTCAATCACCTATCAGAATTTATTCCGCTTGTATCCGAAATTGGCCGGTATGACAGGTACTGCTATGACCGAAGCTGCCGAGTTCAACAAGATCTACAATCTGGATGTCGTGTCCATTCCGACGAATAGAGAGAATATCCGTCGCGATAGCGCTGACGTAATTTACAAAACAGAAGCGCAGAAGTTCTGTTCTGTTGTCGAAGAAATTGTGGAAATGCACGAGGCTGGACGGCCGACGCTTGTTGGTACCACTTCCATTGAGAAGTCCGAAATAGTCGATGAGCTTTTGTCGAAGCCGCAGAAAATGGGCGAGTACTTGATCCGCAAGATTACCAGACTCGTGGAATTTATTAAGAAGCATAAGATTGAAGGGGCGTCTATCGAAGCTGCTAAGAAAATCTTTGAACGCCCGGGACTTATCGATCCAGATAAGTTTGAAGAAGTTTGCAAGCAAGTGGAAAAAGAATATCCCAAACAAGAAGAGCTTATTGAGCGCTTTTATTCGATAGCCAAAACGGCAAGAGTAATTGCTGTTATCCGCCGGGGTATTTCTCACCATGTGCTTAACGCTAAGCATCACGAAAAAGAAGCGATGATTGTTGCCCAGGCAGGACGTAAGGCGGCAGTCACGGTGGCTACTAACATGGCTGGTCGTGGAACCGACATTCTTTTGGGTGGAAACCCAGAGTATCTAGCCAAAGAAAAGTTGCACAAAGAGGGACTGCACCCAGGAGATCCGCAATGGGATAACCGCTATCGTGAACTTCATGAGCAGTCCAAGGTAGAAACGGATGCCGAGCATGAAGAAGTGGTCAAATTGGGCGGACTGCATATTATCGGTACTGAGCGCCACGAGTCTCGCCGGATAGACAATCAGTTGCGTGGTCGTGCCGGCCGTCAAGGCGATCCGGGCACAACTCGCTTCTTCTTGTCACTGGAAGATAACTTGATGCGTATCTTTGGTGGAGACAAGATTGCCGGGCTCATGGATTTCATTCAAGTTGATGAAGAGATGCCCATTGAATCAGGCATGGTCACTCGCTCTATCGAGGGCGCTCAAAAGAAAGTAGAGTCTCATCACTTTGATGCTCGTAAGCATGTGTTGCAGTACGACGACGTTCTCAATACGCAACGTGAAGTCATCTATCGTGAGCGCAGGCGAATTCTTGAGCGCGCGCAATTGAAGGAAGCAATTTTAGATATGCTCGACGAACATATCGACATTGCTTTAGGCACCTTCATTGATTCCGACACCCCGCCAGAGACCTGGGAAGAAGCAGGTCTGCCGGAGGTAATGAATGTCTTGAGCACGGATATTCCAATGCTCAGTGATCTGACGATAGCTGAAGTCTCAGGACTCTCTTTCGATGAGTTGAGAAGCAAGCTAATAGAATCCGCCCGCCTGGCCTATGACGTGCGTGAACAGCACATTGGAACGGAAACCATGCGCGAATTGGAAAGACAGGTTCTTTTGCGCACGATCGACAGCAAGTGGGTTGATTACTTACACAATATAGATATCTTGCGCGATGGCATCGGCTTGCGCGGCTACGGACAACGTGATCCGTTGCAAGAGTACAAGCGTGAAGCGTTTGATATGTTCAACCAGCTTCTGCGTTCAATTCAACAAGAATCAATTCAATTAGTCTTCCGGGCTCAGCCTATGATGGTCAATTTGGACGAATTAAATGAACTGATTGATGATGAATTATTGGCCGATGAAGGTGACGAGGAACAAGCCAAGGAATCTGATTTGAGCACATCAGATCCAAAGCCACCGGTAGCTACATAAATGCGTCTTTTATCTTTTGACACGAGTGGGGAGCTTCACTTATGCCTGATGGAAGACCATCAGGTAGTTCAAGCAAAGTCAGAAGCGTCCACGGAAAGTCGTCAAACAATTGCCAGCAGTCTTTTGCCGGCAATTGATCAGGCGCTGAAGGCGGCCGGTTGGCAAAAGATGATGATTGATGCGTTGGTAGTCGGGATTGGACCAGGAAGCTTTACAGGCATTCGTTCAGGCATTGTTACGGCTCGCACCATAGGGCAGGCATTGCAATTGCCTGTTATTGGTGTCAGCAAGCTGGACTGCATAAGCCGAATTCTGGAAAAACAATTGCCGGCGGCCGTTATTTTGAAGGCCGGTACTAACCGGGGCATCATGCACTATTTTGCTGCCGGCTATTCTCACGGTGAAAATGGGATAAGAGCAGAAGTCGAACCCTGCTATCTGGCAGCGGAAAGATTAAGTCCGGTGTTGGGTGAATTTAACAACTGGTTTTCGGAAAATGACTGCCGGGGCTTGGTTGAGAGCCTGGGTGGCACCTTTGTGGCATTGCCGGAGATTGAAAATATTGCCATAATCCAGGCGCATATTGCCCAGGATAGGTTATCTTTAAGCGGATCAGCTCTTGGAAGCCTGTCCTTAGAGCGCAGACGCGAACTAAGTGATGAATGGCCTTATGCCAAAGTTACGCCGCTGTATCTGCGTGGTCCATCCATCACCCTGAAGGCAAGCAAGTAGGTCGGTTGTGGAAATTCAGATTAGGCAATTGACACTTTTAGACTTGGACCAGGTAATGGCCATTGAACCGGTGGCTTTTGGTAACCACCATTGGTCGTACCAGTCTTTTGTCAATGAATTGAACAATATGTCCGGTCAGTATTTTGCTGCCTGGAACACGGACACAAACACGCTTATTGGTTATTCCGGCTTTTGGTTGATAGGCGAGGAAGCCCACATCACAACGCTGGCAGTGCATCCTGATTGCAGGCGGCAATCGGTTGGCGAACGCCTGCTCATTCACGACATCCGTGCAGCACAGAAGTTGGGTGCTCGCTGGATTACCCTGGAAGTGAGGGTTTCCAATGAATGGGCACAAAACCTCTATTACAAATACGGCTTTAAAAACCTTGGTCAACGACGCAGCTATTATCAGGACAATGGTGAAGATGCCCTTGTGCTTTGGACGGAAAACATAGAAAATCCATCCTATCGGCGACTCGTCGACGAACGGGAAAAGGAACTATTGAATAAGGACAGTAAGTTCGACATGTCGTCCGGTGAAGGAGGCTTACCATGCCGCTAACACTGGTTGGTAAATCGCAGAACCTTAGACGCAAGTCGAGGATCGGGCAATTAATTGTCGTCTTGATTGGCGTACAACTGTTATTTTTAGCCACCTTCTTGGGACTCAATCTTCCCACCGCTACAGAGGGTAACTTAATCCGCTACGTACGCCAGACAACGGAGAGTCTGATGGCTCGATTGCCTGGTCAGATGGGCACGGAATTGAAGAACAACGTACCGGCTCTTGCCTATGCCTCAGAACCAATTCGCATGAGCATTTACGTTCCGGAAGCACCGGTGGCCATTCTTGTCGGCTATGTTTTGGGTCCGGTGTTGGCTCCCATAGCGGCGATAGTTTTCTTGTTGATTGGCTTCATCGGACCGCACTTGGGGATATTTGCCTTCTCTTCCGGTGGTGGACTGGAGTACTTTAAACAACCTGGATTAGGCTATCTCATAGGCATGGTGGTTGCTTGTTGGGTGGCAGGTCGCCTGACCGTACAAAACAGAACCAGCAGCAGGCAATGCCTGGCTGTTGTCTGCGGACTTTTGTCTGTGCATTTGCTGGGAATAGGCTACATGCTGGTGGTGGCACTGATTTCCTCTTTTGGAGCGCAGCCTGGCGATTCAAGCGCAGCCTTTTACTGGCAGCCCTGGATATTCGAAGAAGTGCGCAATCTCACCTGGTACGTTTTGCCCTATGACATATTGTTGTCTATTGTGGCTATCGGACTTGGTTTCCCATTCCGCTGGTTGGTGGCAACTCTTATTGCCCCTGATATTGCTTCTAAGCCGAAAGCCGGCGAGAAATTTAAGGACTTGTTGTAGTGTCAGATTCAGAAAACGGAAAAAACAATTCGCATTGGAAAGTCTTAGGACTTTTAGCCGGCGCTGCAGTGGGAGTGGGCATTGGTACTTATCTGTATGCTAGCCGTGTTGAAGCCAGGCGTTATCAATTAGAAAAGGTGCGAGTGACAATTAACGGTGGTTCGCAACGCCGATTTTCCAGACCACTGAGGATATTGCACATCTCCGACTTGCATTTGAGTCATCCGGAATCACACAAGATTGAGTTTCTTCAGAAAGTCACTGATGAAGACTACGATCTGGTCATTCTCACCGGTGACATTTTTGAAAATGAAAGCGGAGTGCCTTACGCAGCAGAACTCCTATCTCGGCCGCCGCGCTTAGGAGCTTATGCAGTTTTAGGTAATCACGACTATTATGATTACAATCTCTGGCACAAAACCTTTGGCCGGATAGTGCGTAAGTTCAGGCATCCGGCTCACAAAAGAGATGTCACTCCCATGGTTAACGCTCTGGAATCTGGTGGCTTTAAGGTATTGCGTAACAACAGTATTACCTTCCCTGAAGAAGGGCTGCACGTAATTGGCGTTGATTACCCAGGTATTTCGCAACAGCATCTGTTGGACATGTCGGCTAAAGCTCATCCCGAGCATTTGTTGCTGGCGCTTTTCCATGTGCCGCAAAATCTAGAGTCTTATGTCAAAGCCGGTGTGCATCTGGCGTTTGGTGGGCATACACATGGGGGACAGATCCGTATACCTGGATATGGGGCGATAATTACTGACTCCGAATTGCCTGGGCGTGAGGCATCTGGTCTTTTCTATCGCGGTGATACTGCTTTCCACATTTCGCGAGGTGTGGGAGCTGATCCACGCACAAACTTCAGGTTGTTTTGTCCGCCGCACGCCACCATTTTGGAAGTTGCCTGCAACGGCTAGTGGTGTTTACGGGAAAATCGCTTGAATGCGGCGGTGTAGTGTAGCCAATGGATTGCGCTCTAATGAAAGCGGATATTCAGCTCCGTCCATGTACAGTGAGCCTTTAAGAATGCCCTCGTTCAATTTGCCCTGGAAGACAGAGCTTGCTCCTTGAAAGCCCGAGGATCCTTGTTGAAACTTCAAGGCGATTTGACCATTTGGTTTCATTTGCCCATCGATAATTGGTGCCGGTTGCTCACGTCCGTAAGTGATATCGCCGACAATATTGGCCGGTTTCCTGGTAATAGCGATGGTCACTTGTCCTAAGTCTCTGTTTTGACCCATGTACTCGCCGGAAATGTCACTGGTTAACCAGTAGTAACCGATTGCTCCACAGGCTAGAGTGATTATCAACAGCAGGAATTGTCCAAGCGCGGCGGCTGGATTGCTTTCCTTCTTCTCTGGTTCTCTGGCGCCTTGAGACTGGCGCAGTGATTGGCTCATGGTATTAAATCCGGTGTGATGTGATACAGGTAACGAATGGTGGCGGCATCATTTGTGGAAAGTACGCCACGCCCATAATACACGCTCATTAGATCATTGGCGTTAGTGGAATGTCCATCTATGCCAAGAGCATGTCCAAACTCATGAGCAGCTGACGCCTTCATCTTGTTAAATGGCATCGGTACTCCCGTGGTGTCAACTGTTCTGAGCATGATCAAAACTGGCTTAAAATTTGCTTTGCCCCCGGCCATTACCTGTTTTAGTGGAAAGCAACGTTTTGCCGTGTAGCCGCGAATATCACCGGCAAAAAGTGCCAGACCTAATTTATCAACGAAGTGGTTGACGAAGAAGACATGAATGTCGGCTTCCATTGGATCGTTAGTTAGTTGATAGGAAAGTAACCCTTCCTTTTCAAAGGGCTTCCACAAATTTATTCCTTGCAAAACTGCCTGGTAATGCTCCGGAGTGAAGCCTTCTGCTACAGGCAGTTGATTTAGGCGTTGCGGGTCTTCCAAGACCCAAGCAACTACATCAGGCCAGCTATCGAGATTATTGACGTTTACATAGGGAGCACCAAGTTGTTCGTCGATGAAACCATCAATTGTTCGGCCGTTTGAAACGTAGACTTTCAGGGGCATCTGATCTTTGATCCAACGGATACTGCCGGCTGGATTTTTAAATTCCGGATAGACTAAGCCACCACCGTATTGAACCGCTTGCCCTCGACTGGCAGTTGGCTGAGTAGAGTAGGAGCGAAATTGTGCTTGTGCATTGCTCGAAAACAACAGCGTCACACCGAAGAAAACTGCTGTAGTTAGGAAGGGCAATAGATGTTGCTTATGGAACAAAACTGAACTCCTCCCCATCTTGGCAATTAGTGGTTGCTGGACTTGTCCTACTTGTGTGTAACCTGCTCAAGCCACCTTCATCCAACATATCATCACTGCCTGGATATAAAGGAAAGATTAAATGTTGGGCTTGAGAGTACTTTACCAGTGTACAAAGAAGGACGCTAACGTCGCAGAGACTCCAGTAGAGGGGCACGAGGGATCGAGTCCGTTGGGGCAGCACCAACACTGCGGACATTTTATAAGTCCTTAGGATCCAAATTCTAAGGACTTATTTTATTGAGTTGTTGCATACTAGGGATGTCATTTTGTGACTTGAGGTCGTCTTACGGGATGGTTGCCAAGCTTGGCATGAGGTTAGGGAAAAGCACACTCCTATGGTTGGTGCTGCTTTTGCTCGTCGCCGAACTGGGTGGAAAGACCTTAATGCCTTTAGCTAGTGTTGCCCATGACCGTCAAAGACCTGAGCAACTTACCCAAGAAGCATTGACGTACAAAGCTGAAGGACTGAAGGCCCTTAAAACATCTCCGGATGTTTTAGTTTTGGGATCGTCTCTGCCAATGGCTGCTTTTCGCTACTGCGACAACCAGTGGCAGAAACAAACAGATGCCGACGATGACGCCGTCAAACACCACCTGAGTGTTTTTCAGGCTTATAGCCGTGGTGCTTATTTGGAGAGTCTATTGAGTCTGCAAGCACAACAGCCGGTATCGGTTTTTAATTTCACCAGTGCAGCTTGCATGCCGTCAGATGCTTCGTTGATCTTGTCCAAAGCAATTGAATTCAAGAAAAAACCAAAGCTAGTAATTATTGCTTTTGGTCCACGCGACTTCATGGACAACCTTGTGCCGGAAATTGGTCGCACGCCGGCTTTCAATGCGCTGGCTGATTGGACGTGTCTGTCCGGTAATGTACCTTCCAGTTTATCGCTGGATACTATCCGGGAATTGGTGCTTGAAAGTTCTTCTAATTGTTATCGTAATCGCGGCGATTGGTCTTTGCTCTTATCGGAGTTGACCACGCATTTTGTCAGACCGGTGGCTAGTGTTTCATCCAGTCTGCCAGCCAGTAACCCATTAACAGCAACGGGCAAAGAAGAGAATAAACATGTTTGTATCGCGCAGCAGCGATATGAAGCCTGGCACATTGAGGACTACCGCAAACGCTATAACCCGCCCAATTACCTTCGTTACGAACAAGAGATGGAAAGGCTTGCTTACTTGCTGGATAACTGTCGCCAAAAGCAGATTGCAGCAGTGGTTGTAAACATGCCGATTACGACGACAAATCGTGAGCTTATCCCGGGGCGCTTGTTGCAGCGCTATGAGAAGGATCTTTCATCCCATGCCAGGCAGCACGACGCTTTTTATGTTGACCTTTCTCAAAATCCTACGTTTACCGCAGATGATTTTTTGGATACCGTGCACGTCAACCCGCAAGGCGGTAAGAAAGTGCTTGATGAACTTGCGCGCCAGCTAGGACAATCTAATCTGGTGGCTAAAGTTCTTGATGCAAATAGTGTAAATTCAATTGGTCTGACGGAGAAAAAGGAAAAATCCTTATGACAAGGAGCGAAAAAAATGTTCGGGCGGTTGTCTTAGCCGCAGGACTTGGTAAGCGCATGAAGTCGGAGCTTCCCAAGGTGTTACATCCGGTCTTGGGCAAAACCATACTTGGACGTGTGTTGTCTGCTTTAGACGGACTGAACCTGGAACACATTCACATAGTCGTTGGTCACAAGGCGGACGATGTGCAAGCGTATTTGGAAAGCCAGCCGCCGAAAACGCCCTGGTCGACTCATTTGCAAAAACCGCAGTTGGGCACCGGACACGCTCTGTCTATGGTGGCACCAGCACTAGCTACATTTAAAGGCACCGTGCTTGTTGCCTGCGGCGATACACCGCTACTCACAAGCGAAACAGTGGACGGCCTACTTGAAGCCCATCAGGGACAAAAGTCCATAGTTAGTCTTCTCACCACTGTTGTGCCGGATGCGAAAAGTTACGGGCGCATTGTGCGTGATGGTCAGGGACGCATTGAAAAGATTGTCGAAGACAAGGACGCTAACGAGAAAGAAAAGCAGATTAAGGAAATTAACCCGGCCATTTATTGCTTTCAATGGCCTGAAATAAAACCCGGACTTACCGGTTTGAAAAACGACAACAAGCAAGGCGAGTACTATCTAACTGATTTAATTGGTTGGGCAGTTAGTGAAAAGTTGCCGATGGCCAGTTCTGTTGCTTATGATTGGAAGGAAGTATCAGGAATTAATTCGCGCCTGGAATTACAAGAAGCAGGCCGGCTCTTGCGTGATCGCGTGATTACGAAATTAGCCTTAGAATCAGGTGTGACAATTGTTGATCCTGAATCAACCTGGATTTCTCCGGAAGTAACTATTGGGGCTGACTCAACGGTTTTGCCCGGATGCTTTTTGGAAGGCGACATTGAAATTGGTGGCAATTGCATTATTGGCCCGCACACAACAATGACAGGCGTTGTGCGAGTTGGAGATAGTGCTGCAATCATTCAGTCTCTTGTCACTGATTCTGAAATTGGCAATGATTGCCGTGTTGGACCATTTGCTCATATAAGATTTAATAGCTTTGTCGGTGATGAAACTCGCATCGGCAATTTCGTTGAATTAAAGAAAACAACCGTCGGCACTAAGACCAATGTCTCTCACCTAAGTTATGTAGGGGATGCTGAAATTGGACACGGTGCTAATATTGGTGCTGGAACAATCACGGCTAACTACGATCACATCTCCAAAACTAAAAACCGCACTGTCGTAAAAGATGGGGCTTCAACGGGCAGCAACTCCGTGCTTGTTGCACCGGTGACAATTGGCAAAGAGGCAGTTGTTGCTGCCGGCACAATCGTGACCAAAGATGTCCCAGATGAATCTTTGGCCGTCGGACGTGCTCGACAAGAAAATAAAGCCGATTGGGTCTCATACAAGAAGCGGCAAGCTGCTCAAAAAGTGTAAATAGGACAGAGCGTTACCAAGGAAACTACTTTTCCAGATCAGGCATGCTGTCCTGCGCGCTGTCGACTTCGGAAATGTAATTGAGCCTGCGTCTTTCCGCTTCGGCAAAATGCGTTGATTCTACCGTTATGAATTTGACGAGTTGTAGAGGAATCAAGTGTTTGGCGTAATCGCGATTCCCTGGTCTATCAGTGTCGCCATAACACTCAAGCTCAATGTAGTCTTGCCCGACCCTTAAGACTCGGCCGGTTAAGGATGTGCCGTCAGCAAAGTGCAACTTGGTCCAAGCCCGAGTGTCGCAAAGTCCTTCAAGTCGCATCTTCAGGTGCATAGCCGGCTCCTTATCTCTTGGCTTCATTATATATGTAAATTACTTCAATTGGGAGCCTGGGCTATATGGGCGATGCCTATGATCCTTGACTTGTATGATCTTTTTATGATCGAGAGGCCGATAATTACGGCATGGAGCGGCTTTCAAGCGAAAGTCAATACTTGTAGTTTCCCCTAAAATTACTAGAATTTGGATGTTGGGTAAGGTGGTTGATTGTTTTAAAGGCTAGAATCGGGGACAGGATGCAAGGGGATAACGGCGTGACGGCGTTGCCGGTCGGTTTAATGAAGCGCATTGAAGAGTTACAAGGACGCGAAACAAGTTACATAGAAGACGAGCTGTATTCACAAGAAGCTCTCACCAATTTGCAGTATCGGTCTGAATTAGAAAAGATGTTCCGGCAGGATCCACTAGGACCTTTACCGGCCAGACAAGTCTAGTCTTTTCAGATTCGCCATCAGTAAAGTTCAGCTTGGCAGTGCTGCACGATATGTACAACTATGCCCGAAGTTAAATTACACGCTTCGGGTGGGGAAAGCACGTACATGCTGCACGCATATCTAATATAGAATTTGTTGGCATCAACACCTGCACGGTAGCGCCATGGCTGCGGACATGAAACCAACTTTGGAAGCGCAATCTGATCGCAATGTCGCCGATGAGTTTTCGCAGTCTTTTGTTAATGCTCTAGTTGAAGAGCCTCAGGAAGCTTTAAGACAATTGCAAGGACGGACAAAGCAGTCCCCTCCGTCTGCCGTCTGGGAGGCAGGTTCATCTCATTGGTTTGCCCAACAAGTCGGATCGGCGCTTGGCTCTCTTCCTTGGTATCTAGCTACACATACGCTTGTGGGTAGGGCAGCTCAGCAACTGTGTCCCAGAGCATCTACTTTCAAGATTGTCTTAACGAATTCAGCTCTTACCGGCTTTACGGTCGATTCTCTTTTAAAACCGACAGAAGTGGACAGTCGAAGCAGCGATTTTTTTTCATCAAAGATTGGCCAATGGTGGCAGTGGTGCTCTTTCGTTTGTGACAATGGTGGGTCTAGCCGGTGTCCTGAACAGACCAATACTCAAGTCAGTGAATGCTATAACTGCGGAAAATAAGATCGGCAACTCCTTGCTTGCCAAAATCGTTCGCCATGAGGCGGTTTCCAGCCGTCTGTCCGGCATAGCTTCCGGAGTTGCCGTTGGAGCACCAGCCGGTTTTGTCGCCGCTGAGAGCAATGCATTTTTCAGACATGGGCAGTTGGCTAATAAGGATACACTGGTGGATTCTGTGGCGGCATCAACCATAATTGGTGGTGGATTTGGCGCCTTCAACAAAATAAAAAGCCCTGAGATTGCCCGCAAAAAATATGTTGCCCATAATGGAGTTATAGTAGAAAACTTAGACGGCATAAGAAGGGAAATTGGCCCTACGCCTTATGCATTGCAGCCTGGTGACACGCTGGTGCACGTTGAACCACTTTTCAAAATTGGTTCCTTTGCCTGTTATCGAGGAGCGGACATAGTCCGCTTGGAGAAATCCGTACAACACTGGAAAAAGGAATCGTCTATAGACGCACTGACAAATTTACCGAACAACAAAGCCGGCGAAATTGTTTTGAAACAAAATTTCCAAAGCGCCAAACGTAATAACAGTCCCTTGTCGTTAGTATTTATGGACCTGGACGGGTTCAAAGCGGTCAATGATCATGTTGGTCACAATCAAGGCGACTTGGTTCTCCAGGAAGTTGCCAAAAAACTCCAATCCCAGTGTCGCGGTCAAGATACGATTTATCGAAAAGGCGGAGATGAGTTTGTAGCAATCCTGCCTGAAACAGATTATCAGGGTGCTAAGAAAATTGCTGAACAAATTCAGGACACTATAAAGTTGGAAGTTGAGCATCCGGATAAAACAAGAACACTAAAAGTCGGAACCAGCGTCGGCACTTATACTTACGAGCCGGGTAAAGGTTGTATCCAGTCGATTGAGGACTTAATAAAAGCTGCCGATGAACTCATGTACAAAAACAAACATGCACGTAAATCGTCCAAAGCCTATTACATATCCGAATACCTTCACCGATGACAGGAATCGGTATTACGAGACTCTACGCTTATTCTTTCGATCTACGATTCTGAGTTCAATTTGCTTGCCTAAGGCAATGGCGATCCGCTCCAGCACTTTTATAGAGTGACCGGTATAGTCAGTATCCTCCAATCTGGAAATGACTGATCCTTTAGTGCCGATGAGACCTGCCAATTCATCTTGTGACAGGCCAGCTTCTTGGCGTAGGTCATAAATCTGTTGGGCAATCTGCAACTTTTCAAATTCCTGTCGCACAAGCTCTTGCATCTCTGGATCATTGCGAAGGTATCGGCGCTCAAGAATCTCTGTGCCGTTAGCAATCTTTCTACTTCTCGTCTGCTTCTTTTTCATAGTATTTCCATCAAGCTCTTGAAGAAAACTATTCTTGTGCTTGGTATGTGCCATCTCCATTACTTAGCAAATTTGCTAAGTTGGCAAGACTCTCGGAAACAGGCGATTCAGAAAGAATCTAATGGATGGCAATGAAGTACGGCGCGACCACGTCAGATCTATTGCCCCTCAGTCTTTTGCGTGGCTATGTGGATGTATTCTTTGACGCCGTTGAGAAGTGCGTGCGCGGCTTTGTCCTGTATCTCTGGGCGACTCAGCTGTGAGAATTCATCAGGGTGAATCATGAAGCCGACTTCGCAAAGCACTGCGGGCATTTGGCTTGGTCTGCACAGGGCTAGGTTTTGATAGAAGACGCCGCGGTCGGGAAATGTGGTCAGCTTTTTGAGTAGATTGTCTTTTAGAATGCGTGCCAATTCCATTGATTGGGGATGGTAGTAATACGCGGATGTCCCATGCTCGGCCCATGGATCGCGACCATCAGGTAAGGCATTATTGTGAATGGAGAGGAGTAGATCAACCTTGTTGTTGACGGCAATGGCTACTCGATCTTGAAGAGAGGGACCGTCAGCTTCTGTAAGCCTGGTCATAATTACTTTGGCTCCGGCTTCTTCTAGTAAGGGTTTGAGCTTGGCGGCAATAGCGAAGTTGATTTCGCCTTCTTTTGTGCCGTTGGGTCCGATGGAGCCTGTTTCGCTGCCGCCGTGGCCTGGATCAAGGCAAATGGTTAGACCATTTAGATTGGAGCTTATTTTAGGGGCGGACTTTACGTGCAGGACGAGATTATTGTCTTCATAGGACACCCAGAAGCCCCACTGTCTTTTTTGTTTTAGGTTAACTGTTAGTTCGTAGAGGCGATCCGATTTTTGATTCCAGTTGACTCGATCAATTAATTCGCCAACTGAAGATCCCGGTGTAGGTATTATCCAGTCAGTGTCGGCAGTGGCGCCGAAAATTCTCAAGGTTAACTTATTGGGTGAAATAGACTGTTCAATTTGATAGGGCAGGCGCTGTGTAAGCGGGACTACTACACGGGCATCAGATGAGTTGCCGTCGTTGTTGATATTGACTGTTCTGACCACAGAGTAAGGTGGTGCGCTGCCGTCTTGTTCAAATTCTAGATCTTCTCTGGCTATAAAAACATGTTTGCCTGGTGCCAGAAGACAGCGCATATTCTTGCCTTGCCAGCCGTCGACGAAAAGCCTTACGCCGGAGGCCAGTGGTGTCGTGCGAGCAAGACTTGGTCCGAAGCGCACAATGGTGTCATCGTGCATTGTGTGGGCGACTCGCGGTTGCTCAACGACGGTAATCTTACCTTCGCCAATATCTTCCAGGCGACTGTTGACCTTGATGGCGGCAATGCGCGGCTTTACGTCGCGGAAGTGGTCATCGGCTTGCAGGCGATAATAGCCTGTGTACAGGTCTGAAACGACGGCGTTGTGATTTTGATAAGTGACGCCGTAAGAAGTATTTTGTCCCTGGTTGATGTGTGGATTAGCTGAGTGCAGTTTGACTACGCGAGAGCCCAGGTGAGCAGCAAGAGTTGACTTTGGGGTAGCACGCACGGCAAATTCAATAAGATCTCCGGCCGACAGACCTAGGTCTTCGGCAGGTGTGATGCTTTGGC
>SBAT01000365.1 GCA_005240105.1 Chloroflexota bacterium | reverse complement strand
CTTGCGGGCTTGCAGTTCCTTGCCGAGTGTAAGTATCAGGCGTGTGCCTGAGGCACCAAAAGGATGTCCGACGGCAATCGCGCCGCCGTTGACGTTTACTTTCTCGCGGTCGAGACCAAGTTCTTTTTCGCAAGCTAGATATTGCACGGCAAAGGCTTCGTTGATTTCGATCAAATCAATATCTTCGAGCGTCAACTTTGCGCGACGTAATGCGAGTGGAATTGCGTACACAGGACCAATTCCCATGATCTCCGGTGGCACGCCTGTCACTGCCCACGACACAACACGACAAAGCGGCTTCAAGTTGAGTTTCTCCGCATAATCCATGGACGTAACCATGACGGCTGCCGCACCATCGACGATACCGCAAGCATTGCCTGCAGTTACTGAACCATCTTTCTTGAAGACGGGCTTCAGCTTCGCTAACGATTCCATATTCGTTTCACGCGCGTGCTCGTCTTTGTCGACGATAGTTGTTTTGCCCTTCTTGTCTGTCAACGTGATAGGCACAATCTCCTGCGCCCAACGTCCGGCATCAGTTGCTTTCTTGAATCGTGTTTGACTGAGCAGTGCATATGCGTCTTGCTCTTCACGACTAATCTTGAACTTAGACTGCAAGTTCTCTGCTGTCTCGCCCATCGATGCATTCGGCAACGTGTCCCGAATATCCAACCCATCGAAAAGCTCCGCATGACCCATGCGCTGACCCCAGCGTGTGCTCCAGCTTAAGTAAGGCGTCATCGAAAGAGCATCAGTTCCAACAGCTGCTGCCATTGTTGCTTGCCCCAATGTAATTAACGCACCGCAAGACGCAACCGCCTGGACACCTGAGCCGCAAAGCAAGTTAACTGCCAAAGCCGGTGTCTCCATCTGCAGTCCGGAGCGCAATGCTACGTGGCGCCCGATGTAGATGGTGTCCTTACCGCTGTGAATTACATTGCCTACTACCACCTGGTCTACCAATTGCGGGTCAACGCCCGAGCGGTCAATGGCTCCCTTGGTTGCGTAAACAGCCAGGTCAGTAGCTGTCTGGCTAGCCAGGCTGCCGCCGAAAGCCCCAAAGGCTGTGCGTGCGCCATCGATGATCACAATTTCTTTCTGATTCATTTTTAAGATGCCTTTTACGGGTGGTAAGTTGACTGAGACAATTCTAAAACAAGTGCGAATGGATATATTGTTACCAACATTGTCACGCTAAAATTAGCGATCTGCTCAGTTTTGCAGAATTATGTAGCAATTGGAGGATTCAGTCTTGGCTAAAGTTGGGGTTCCGACCGAAATACTGGACAACGAGTACAGAGTGGCTTTGACCACCGCCGGCACAGCCGCCCTGGTTGCTAATAACCACACCGTCTACATTCAAAGTGGAGCAGGTATTGGCAGCGGCATAACCGACGAAGAGTTCAAGAAAGCCGGCGCAAAAATCCTGCCGGACGCCGCATCTATCTTTGGTGAGTCCGACCTCATCTTGAAGGTCAAAGAGCCTCAAGCCAAAGAAGTGCCGATGTTGCGCAAAGGACAAATTCTTTTCACATACCTCCACCTGGCTGCTCACCCGAAGCTGACCAACGACCTCTGCAAAACTGGCGCAACATGCATCGCTTACGAAACAGTTCAAACAGCTAATGGCGCATTGCCATTGCTCACACCAATGAGTGAAATTGCCGGACGTCTCGCTACACAGATAGGCGCCAGCTATTTGGAAAAACCAGCTGGTGGTCGCGGTGTTCTTCTCGGCGGTGTCCCAGGTGTTGATCCTGGTGAAGTAATCATCATCGGTGCTGGTATCGTCGGAACAAACGCAGCGAAAATTGCTCTTGGTCTAGGTGCTCGCGTAACACTGTTTGATTTGTCACTCGATCGCTTGCGTTACCTGGATGATATTTTCCATGGTCAAGTAAGAACAGTATTCTCGACAGGACACTACCTCGATAACTTGCTGCCAACGGCAGATCTCGTTATCGGTGCAGTACTTATCCCGGGCAAACAAGCTCCACGCATTGTCACAGCTGACATGGTTAAGAAGATGAAGCCAGGTGCCGTCATCGTCGACGTATCAGTTGATCAAGGCGGATGCATCGAGACAATCAAGTCCACCACACACTCCGCTCCTACGTACGTGTGGGAAGGTGTTGTGCACTACGGCGTCGCTAACATTCCAGGTGCAGTACCGTGGACATCGACTCGCGCATTGACCAACGCCACATTGCCATACGCAGTGAAGTTGGCTAACTTCGGCTACCAAGCTACATTGGATGATCCGGCACTCGCTAAGGGCGTCAACATCCACGAAGGCAAGATTGTTCATCCAGCAGTTGCTGAAGCAGTCGGCAATTCAATGGCCACTGCCTAACAACTAATGGCCAAATTGAAACTTTCTTGCTGGAACGTCAACGGCATCCGTTCGATTGCCAAAAAAGGCTTTTTCGAATGGATGGCAAAAGACAAGGCCGATATTGTTTGTTTGCAAGAAAACAAAATCTCCGAAGATCAGCTAACGCCTGAGTTGCTGAAGCCGAAAGGGTATGCCTCGTATTGGAATCACGCATCAAAGCGTGGTTATAGTGGGGTGACGATATACACGAAGGAAGAGCCACTTTCCATTGCTTATGGAATGGGCAAGCCGCGCTTTGACAGTGAGGGAAGAATTCTTGTTGCGGAGTATGCGGACTTTTACTTGTTGAATGTCTACTTTCCTAATGGCAAGAAAAACGAAGAGAGGCTGCAGTACAAACTCGACTTCTATGACGAGTTTTTGAAATTCTGCGGCAAGCTGAAGAAGAAGGGTAAAGGAATTATCGTCTGTGGCGATTTCAACACTGCACACAAGGAAATTGATCTTGCGCGCCCGAAAGACAATGTCAATGTCTCCGGCTTCCTGCCGTCTGAGCGTGCTTGGATGGACGAGTTTGTCGAAGCAGGATTCATTGATACATTCCGAGCATACAATGACAAACCGGAGAATTATTCGTGGTGGCATTTGATGACCGGAGCCCGCGCACGTAATGTCGGATGGCGTATCGACTACTTCTTTGCGCAGGATAATTTGAAAAAGGTGTTGCACCATGCTGACATCGAGCCAAAGATACTTGGCTCTGACCACTGTCCTGTCACCCTTACCCTGAGCGTATAGACATGACCCATTCTCAATACTGGAGCCTTCTCGAGAGCGAACAAGTCGCTGACTGTCGAGTATTTACCGTCAAGCGCAACCTCTCGCGCAATGAAGGACGCAAGAAGGGGACGGAATTTAGCTTCTATGTGATAAAGCCATACAACTGGATCAACATCATCCCCATCACGCCGGATGGCAATGTCGTCATGGTCAAACAATTCCGCCACGGAATTCGTGAACTGACGCTGGAAGTCCCCGGAGGTATGGTAGACCCTGGTGAAGAGCCAGCAGTAGCTGCTGCCCGCGAAATGCTGGAAGAAACAGGTTATGTGGCCGATGAAATTATTCACCTCGGTACCAACCATCCGAACCCAGCTTTGCAAGACAATGTATGTGACTCGTACGTAGCTGTCAATGCACGCAAAATTCAGGAGCCGGTATTCGATACGACTGAAGATATCGAGATAGTGCTCAAGCCATTGGCAGAAATTCCGGAAATGATCCGCACAGGCGAAATTATGCACGCTCTGGTTATTACAGCGTTCCACATGTTGGGGTTGCACAAGAAGTGACACTGCCGGTAAGAGTTCTACGCGACCTACGAATAAGTCCTAGTGCGGACGATGGCAGAAATTATCTTGCTGCCGGTAGCGGTATTGCTTGTATCAAGGACTTGATATATGTTGCTGCCGATGATGAATTGTCAGTTGGCGTATTCCCTCGTGACTCAGCGAATCCAGGGAAATTGTTTCCTCTATTTGATGGTGTCTTGAGCAGCGACTCCAAGCAGCGCAAAAAGGAAAAGCCGGATCTTGAATCCATGTGCGTTTTGCCCGACGATTCAGGTATCGTCATGTTGCCGTCCGGCTCGAAGCGTAATCGGGCTCGTGGCGCGCTAGCTGCAATTGGGGCTAATGGCGAGATCCAGGAGACACACGAAGTTGACTTTTCTGAACTGTATGCGGAGTTGCGGCCGCATATCAAGGGTCTGAACATTGAGGGTGCCACTGTCTTTGGTGATCAGTTTCTATTGTTTCAACGTGGCAACAATGCAAGTAAGGACAATGCAATCGTGTCATTAGATTTTGCCAAGTTTGCTAAGTCCTTGCTTGCAAAAAAGCAAATTGACCCCGGTTGCATCGCCACCGTCACTCATTGTCCGTTGCATATGCTAATGCATGTGCCGTTGTCCTTTACGGATGCTTGTGCGCTTGATGACCAATACATTGTATTTACGGCTACGGCCGAGGACACGCCCAATGCCTATGACGACGGAAAAACCGTAGGCTCCGTAATCGGTATCCTTGATCGCAATTTCCAAGTAATGTCGCAACATACGATCAACTTCCCTGACAAAGTGGAAGGCGTGTGGATAGTGACGAAGTCCGGCTTGAAGAACTGGGACGGCGAAGTGCTCTTGGTGACAGACGCTGACGACCGGAATGTTCCGGCGAAACTTCTTTCAGCTAGAGTGCCTAGGTAACCCGTTATCCGCGCCCCACCCATTGTTGGGGCGCATTGCATGCGCCCGCTTTTGTTGTGTGATATCGACCGTCGATACCTTCGTCAACCGATGCTTCTCAGACTTTGTCATTCCGACCAAGCTGCGCGCTGAAAGCGCAGCGCGTGGAGGAATCTTCCAGTAGCTTTACAAAGTCAGTGTTTTAAGACTCGACCGTGATAACCGACGGACGATCTCTCCAGTTCGGCGCGCTTCCGCGCGCCGCTACGATTCCATGTTGTTCGCGATCACCAGCAACGGCGAACCGTCGTCGCAGAGAATCCGACGGCACATTTGGTGCCGTCTCCTCTCCCCTTCGCGCTTGCAGCGCTCCGGTCGAAATGACAAAGGAGCGGAGGGGGCTTTACCCCGGAACCTAACCCGTTCATAATACGTCTTAACGTCCGAGGTTGAGACGCATGTTAATTAGCCAAGAAGAGATTAAAGCCGCGGTTGCACGCATTGCTCCTTACTTGGAGCCAACACCGGTCTTGCGCTCTCGCCGTCTCAGCAAGGCGCTGGATGCTGAAGTCTTTCTCAAGCTAGAAATCTTCCAGCCAACGCATTCATTCAAAGTACGCGGTGCCTTCAACGCAATACTCGCGCTTCCAGAGGACATTCGTAAGAAAGGCGTTGTCACTGCCTCTGGTGGCAATCACGGGTTGGGCGTTGCGCTCGCTTGCTCGACACTCGGAATTCCTTGCAGTGTCTACCTGCCAAAGGGGACGCCCAACGTAAAAGTAAATGCAATTCATCAATTGCAAGCACATGTGGTGTTGCATGGCGACGTGTGGGATGACGCAAACAAGCTGGCAACAGAAGTAGCCCGGAAGGAACACAAAGCATACATCCACCCATTCAATGATCCAAAGGTCATGGCCGGACAAGCGACAATTGCTATTGAATTATTTGAGCAGTTAAAAAACGTGGACGTCATTGTTGCTTCAATAGGTGGAGGTGGTTTGATCTCAGGCATCATCTCCGCCGTTAAACACTTCAGTCCCAAGACGCGCGTCTATGGTGTTGAAACAAAAGGTGCAGATTCCATGTCGTGCAGCTGGAAGGCGGGAAAGATAGTTGAACTTCCGGCAATTACATCGATCGCCGAAAGCATCGGCGCCAAACGTACTGAAGAACCACAGTTCGAAATCATCTATCACAACATAGAAGACATTGTCGTTGTAAGTGATCAAGCCGCCATCACTGCATTGCTAGATCTTCTCGCTGAAGACAAGATTGTAGTCGAGCCCGCCACATCATGTTCCGTTGCCGCGCTAACTAACGGAATGATTCCAATTAAAGAAGGCGAACGTATAGCTGTAATCATGTGCGGTGGTAACGTTAATCCTGACAAGGTTCTCGCTTGGGCCGCTGAACAAACGAAAGATCCACAACATCGGTTGTAAGTGTAAAAATCTAATCGCGCTTCATTGAACTTTTTGCCAACTTTTCCGTCTTTAAAGTAACGGGGGAGCATAAGTTTTGGCAGGGTTGATAATATGCCAAAACTGGCATATTATTGAAAATGAGAAAGCCTGCAAAATGGGACGGAAAGGATTAGTGCTATGAAGGAAAAGCTGCAGATGACCGGAAGTGGCGACATATTTATTGATTTAGGATTTTCCGAAGAAGAAGCTGCTGAGTTGAATATCCATTCGTTTTTGTCATGGGCAATTCAGGATGCTGTGAGAGCAAATGGCAGCCGACAAGCGATCATTGCTAAAAAGTTGGGCATTGATCAACCGAAGGTATCGAAAATTCGTAATGGCAACACTGATGAATTTTCTATTGGACGTTTGGCTGGATTTTTGCTCGATATGGGCTATGACATCCACATTGGAATAACACCTCAACCAAAAATTGATTCTCGTGGGGAGATCCTGCTCATTGATATGAACAAGCGTAGGAAATCATCAAAAAACAGACGCGCCACTGCTTAGGACTTGTTCAATAGGTGCCGCAACGATTGTTCCAAATCAGGAAATTGGAATTGAAATCCATTTGCTTCCAGCTTCTCTGGCTTGAGTCGTTGACTAGCCAGCAACAACTCGTCCGCCATCTCCCCCATCATCAAGCGCGCTGCTGCCGCGGGGAGTGGAAGCAACGTCGGTCTCCCAAGCACTTTACCGAGCACTTTCGTAAACTCGGCATTCGTCACTGGATTCGGTGCAGCCGTGTTGATTGGACCTTCTAGATTCGACGACATTATTGCGCGGTGAAATGCACGTGCAACATCTTCTATGTCTATCCAGCTCATGTACTGCTTGCCGGATCCAAGTATTCCACCGCCACCCATTTGAAAAATTGGCAGCAGGCGAGACAGTGCTCCGCCTT
>SBAT01000005.1 GCA_005240105.1 Chloroflexota bacterium | reverse complement strand
TGTCGATTTCAATGTCGAATTTATTGGCAGCAAGAGAGTCCGACATTTGCTTTTGCAAATCGGTAATTTCAACATCGACAATTTTCCTTATGTTCTCATCTGTTAGATGAGAGAAGATTACCGACATATCAATTCGATTACGAAATTCTGGCAAGAAACGCTCTTTCATACATTTCTCGACCAACGTCTTAATCCTGGAGTCACTCAATGTCTCGACTTGCGTTGCGCCGAGTCCGATTGGCGTGGACAATTCTTTTTCCACACGATCCATGCCCAGGTTGCTAGTCATGATGAAGATGCAGTTGCTATAGTCAACCTTTTGGTTGTTACCCATAGTGGCACTGGCAACGTCAAGAATGGCCAAGAAAAACTGAAGAAACTCAAGACATCCCTTCTCGACTTCATCAACAAGTACGACAGTCACATTAGTGCTGGAGCCCTTGCGTGAGGCGATGAGATTGTGCGCTGACAGAAGCGCTGATGTGTCCATCATGCCTTCCGGTATCTTTTCATTGGGCTTTTGATAGCCAACCCACTGGGCAGATGCGCCGAAAAGCTTCGTCAGATTTGCTCTGTCCATATAATCGCCACCATCGACTTTGATGTATGCATCGCGACGGCCGTGAAAATATTCTGCCAGTCGTTGAGCGCAGAGAGTTTTACCTGTACGCGATGGTCCGAGGAACATCAGAGTGTTTATTGGTTTGTTGGGATTTCGGATTGGATTCAGGTAGGCTCTGTATGCGGACACCAGTGCTTTGATAGCTTTGGGTTGTCCAATAATTCTGTCTTCCAACCAATTGGCAAACTGTGCTTCCTTTTCGCTAGGTTCGTAGAGGTTGAGTTCTTTCGGCTCTTGGCAAATTGTAGGCAGCATTGTTGGTGATATCGGCTCGACAATTGTCGGCTCATTTGACGATGGTGTTGTTACCTGTACTTCTGTTGCGGCTTCCGACTCAGCTGTTGCATTTGTGGCTGTATTTGTCGTGCCGTTAGGATTGGGACTAGGGGTAGGTGGAATGGTCATAGTGTCCTCGTTCTTGTTCGCCCCCATGTTGAGGAGCTTTCTAATTGCATGGAGCATGGTTGTATCTCCGTGTTGTGTGTATGAAAAAATGACAAGCACGAAGTCGAAGGACTTCGTGCTTGAGCTGTGTCGTGAAATTGACGTTGCTACTTGCCGGCAACAGTCATAGACGATATTTTCAGTGTCGGCGCTGATGTGGAAGACTTGTATGGGTCATTGCCGATCGCTTCAATATTCGTGAACATGTCCAGCATGTTGCTGGCAATCGTGATTTCTTGTACCGGATAAGCAAGCTCTCCGTTTTCAATCCAGATGCCTGAGGCACCAAGCGAGTAGTCTCCTGTCACCGGATTGAAGCCCGGTCCTGAGACATCAGTCAGCAAGAGTCCTGATTTTATCGAGCCAATAATTTCATCGGCTGACAAAACACCAGGCTGAATATACAGATTGCTGGTCGCTCCGGAATTTGGTTGCACACCCAGTTGCCTTGCTGCGTAGCCGCTGATGAAGTAATTTTTCAATACCCCATCTTTGACAATTGTTCTTTCCGTTGCCGGCAGTCCTTCGCCATCGAAGGGGCGAGAACCAGACCCGCGAGGGATAAGTGCATTGTCGATAATTTGCAATTGGGGTGCGGCGACAAGCGTATCCAGTCTGTCGACGAGAAAAGAACTCCTGCGATAGATAGAATTGCCGCGAGCAGCGCTGCAAAATTGTCCCAGCAAACGACTGGACATGCGTGGCTCAAAGACGACAGGTACAACCTGTGTTTCTATCTTGCGAGCGCCTAGGCGCTTTACGGCACGCTGTGCTGCAATCAGTCCAACTGATTCTGCATCTTCCAGATCCGCCAGGCTTCGGCCTGAGGAATACCACCAGTCTGATTGTTTGTCATCGTTAGCCGAAGCAATTATGCTGACAAACAGCGAGCAGTTGCTTGCCTGATAACTGCCAAGGAAGTCATTGGAGTTAGCATAGACACTCACCCAGGCGGTATCGGAAAAGCCGGCGCCGTCGCTGTTGTTGATCCGCTTGTCAAATGAGAGAGCTGCCTTTTCTGCTTTTAGCGCCAGGGCAATTTTCTTGCTTGTCGACAATTTGCCTGCTGAGGGATCAAAGAGATCCAGGTCGGGGATTGTCTGAGCCAGCAATTCCTTGTCTACCAGCCCGGCGAACTCATCAGGTTCGGTTTCTTTGGCCATGGCAATGGTGTCGCCAATCAGTTGGCTTAACGCATCGCGGCGGAAGTCGGTCGAGGAAGTTGTGACACTTCTTTTGCCGATATAGGCAGTGAAAGACAGTCCTGCATATTGTGCACCCTGGAGTTTTTCAACTTCACCCAGGCGCACGGCAGCTTCGACTGATTTGGCTATGTAGAGTGTGACTTCGCAATCGGTGGCACCCTGGCGGAGGCCTTCTTTAATGGCGAATCTTGCTAGATTTTCTATTCGTTTGTTATTCATTGTCATTTCCTCTTTAGCTACCGGTGCCGCCGACGGTGATATTGTCCAGGCGCACAGTAGGAACACCGACTCCAACAGGCACAGACTGACCTTCTTTGCCGCACGAACCCATACCCTCATCGAGTGCCCAATCGTGTCCGACCATAGAGATATTCATCAGCGCTTTGGCTGCGTTATCGATGAGCGTTGCACCTTTGACAAATTCCGCCAGCTTACCGTTGCGAATGAGACGTGCGCCGTTGGCCGAGAAGGTAAAGTTGCCTGAAGTCCAATCAACCTGTCCGCCACCGAAGTAATAGGCATAAATTCCAAATTTTACTGAAGAGATAATTTCTTCAGGTGTTGATTGTCCGGGCATCATGAAGGTATTGGTCATGCGCGGCATGGGCATGCAGCGATAGTCTTCCCGGCGTCCGTTGCCTGTGGAGACAGTATCCATAAGAGCGGCATTCATGCGGTCGGCCATGTAGGACTTGAGAATACCGTCTTCAATGAGGACTGTTCTTTGTGTTGGTGTGCCTTCGTCATCGACAT
>SBAT01000194.1 GCA_005240105.1 Chloroflexota bacterium | reverse complement strand
TGATTTAATTTGATCTTGTCGCTTGGAGCAAAGGTGCCTTTTTCCAAACGTTTCTCTAAACTACAGAATGATTCTCCGTCATGCCAGATAATCTTGCAATGATTGCGCTTCCTGTTGAAAAAAATAAAGAGGTCACCAGAATCTAGCTTGGTACCAGACCAGTGCACAAAATCTGAAAGCTTCTCGGGAGAAAGCCGGATATTGATTGGATCTCTGTAGAAGTGAGCTTTGGGGTTCTTCATTTGTCCAATATTATAGCGGTGATATTGCTGATTTTATCGAGCTGTAGCAGATTAGACATGGTTGAAATGATAGCTATGTCTGCCGCTTGAGCCGATTGTGAGTCAATACTCCAGTCCTTATACTGATGAGATCCTCGAAATAGCCATGGGAACCAGGTTTCTCCTCTCTTGCGGTTGAGCCGATAATGAGCCGATATCTTCTCTGAGGATTCATAGAAAGTCTGAAAACTCCTTGGTATGCTACAGCACATGTGGAAGGACCGAGATTTCCGAACCCGCCACTTCGCCCGCCCGGGTGACAATTTTTTGCATGCCATTTATTGAAAGGGGACATTGTCTCTCTGATAGGAAGACAAAATATCTGCTTGGATAGTCTTGGCGGAGTTTCGGGAGAGCGCGGAATTCTTCACCTACCAGGAAATGCACCGAAGCACCGCCGTTTTTCAACCAGTTGACGCGCACTTTGCCCCTGACTAGGATCAAGCCGCTCCCAGGGCAGATCAACCAGTTCGCTGACTTGCAGTGTGTGTCGATAGGCGATCATGGTTATTAGCGCAGCTCGGATTCTGTGTCTAACTTAGACTTTTGCTGATTCGACTAAGGCTTCTACTTCGGCTGGAGTGAGGTATTCACGAGTACGCACTTCCAAATTTGTTCGCCGAACAGGCGGACCCGGGCGGGACTACTTTTTCTTGGCTTTTGCCACAGAAGATGCCCGGCCATAGTCTAGCTAAAATTTACAGGTTTTCAGAGAGCCTGCCCTTGGAGCCTGTTCCATTGGGGAACAACGGTACCATCAAAGGGACATTTTCGGGAATACTCGTCCTTTCAGCAAGAAATTCCCTTCTAGTCTTCTTCCTGTCCCATTCAATTCCCAGATTAGAACTCAGACAATCTTTCGCGAATTGATTGGACTGCGTTTCTTCTCAGGCGAGACGAAGTGAGACGAAGTGAGACGAAGTGAGACGGAGTGAGACGAAGTGAGACTAAGTGAGACGAAGTGAGCCGGAGTGAGCCGGAGTGAGATGAAGTGAGCCGGAGTGAGACTAAGTCATTCCTGCACGGCCCTATAAACGGTCGAATAACCAGCGCCCTGCTTTGAGACCTTGCCCTTCTGAGCCAAGTCGACCAGATCTCGATGGGCGGTCGCCTTGCTCGCTTTAGTTATCTCTTGGTACTCCGCAGATGTAATCTGTCCGTGTTTCTTCAGGTGCTCGATTGCCTTGATCTGCCTTGCATTGAGGCTTTCTAGTTCCCGTTCGACTGCGATTTTCTTACGAATGGTAAGTTTGAAAAAGTGGGGCGAGGATGTATCAAACTCTGGCTCTGGCAAGCCTCTCTTTTGTAGTTCTTCGATGATTCGCGTGGTGCCACTGCCCCATTTCTCTATATCGCCAGTGAGGAAGAATGCTTGAGCGATCAGCTTGTTGTAGGGCACGGATTTGTGTGTCTTGGTTAGATCGCTGGCAGTCAGCACCGGTGGGAGGGTGCCGGCGTTCCAGATCACGACATGGTCATCGTATAACTGTATGCTTGTGTCTGTTCCGGCTTTGTAGTCGCGGTGACAAATCGCATTTAATATGCCTTCTCGCAACGCCGAAAGAGGATATTCCCACTCTTCCTTTCTAGACGAAAGGTTCGTGGCTTGCAAAGCGGAGCTTGTGATATCAAATTTTAGCGACAGGCGTGCCTTGAACCAATTCATTGCCTCTTCAAGCTGGTCAAAGAGAGGTCCATCAAATTCATTGTCATCAATGATAACGGTTGGCGTCTTGAAACGACCGACTTTCAGATAGGCTGACGGAAAATATCGCCTAACCTTTTTGCCAAACAGAAGAATAGCGGCTCTAGTGGGTTTTCCATCTGCAACAAGCTCCAGTTTTTCTAGAGTATCCTGCCAGGGTTCATCAATAGATACAGCGCGCCGCCCGGTCTGGTTCAGCTTTCTGAAGAACGCTAGTACTTGCTTCTCATCCAGGTCTTCGAAGCTTGCACTCACTTCGATTTGTTTATCCCAGCTCGTATTGCTGCTGTTTAGCGCCAGATACATAATTTCATGATGATTCATTAGCTGGTTGGTCCGACCGACTCGTTTATAGAAACGACCGTCAACACTAACAGGGACATCAGAATGAGGCACATTGATAATGCCAACCGTTTTGCCGTCGTGCTCCTTAAGGCTAATGCTGGTCAAAATTCGGGGTTGAAGTTTGTGTTGGATTTTCTGCGCCCATTCTTCAAGGGTATTGCCACCAGTAGTAATGCCGCTAATGCTCCCATTGTTTCTTACTCCGACGATGATGGTTCCGCCCTTGGCATTGGCAAAAGCCCCAATTGTCTCCAATGCCTCATTTGAGAAAGATTCCTTCAATTCAAGGCTTTCTGATTCCGAATGGCCGCTTAGTTTAGAGAGATCAAATTCCATATGCGAGAAAATTACTGGTCCTTGATAAGGGCTGCCATGGCCTGTTCTTTGTCTGCAGCGCTCGGCAAAGTATAACGCCTGGTAGTTTCTAAGCGCTTGTGCCCTCCGATTTCTGCCACCAGCACCAGGTCGTTGCCGTTGCGAACCAGGGCGGTCAGCAGGGTGTGTCTCAAGATGTGGGCAGATAGATCGATTCCGGCATCTTGTCCGAGTTTGCGGACAATTAGGTCAAGGGCGGATGTAGACATCCTGCCGCCTTGCTGATTGATAAACAGGGCTGAGTCGGTTTTCTTGCCGTCGAATCTCTTGGCTCGTTCTTGCAGCCAGGCCTGAATTGCTTGGCAGGCATCGCCGTTTAGCGGAATTTCGCGGTATCGGCCACCTTTGCCGTTGCGGACAATTATCCTATTCTTGCGCCCCTGGGCGTAGACGTCGTCCAGGTTCAGGGCAGCGCACTCGGATATACGAATTCCCGTATAAAGCAGGAGGGTGACGACCGCCCGGTCTTTTGCTCGCCGGGCACATTCGGCTGCCCGGATGAGCTTTTTTTGTTCGTTTTTGGTCAGAGCTCTGGGGGCTTCTGCCGGCAAGTCTTCTCTCTTGACTTTTGTTTTAGGTAAGCCCAGGAACTGATAGAAATGGTCGGCGGCCGCAAGAGCTGCGTTTACTGTATTTGGGCTGGCTTTGTGCTTCTGTTTTAGGAACCGCTTGTAATCCTTGAGAATGTAATCTCGCTCGGTTGCGTCTTTGAACGGGTTTTTGTAGTCCTCGTCAGAGGCGCCCAGGTAGCCCAGGAAATGATTTAGCCGGGAGCGGTAGGCTCTTTTGCTATGGTCTGATAACGGTTGCTTTTCAAGCCATGCCTGGTACTTATCAAAATGGCCGGCGGCGGCTTTCAAGAGAGATTTGTTCAAGATTTTGCCTGGGCGGTCTTAATATCACAAGAGTTTTCCAGGAATCGTACCATGGCCGGCGGGGCTGGGTTCCCCAGTATCACACGGAGCCAGAAACTTGGGATATTGCCACTTGTCACGAGTTCGCGTCCGGTCTAGCCGGTCTGATTTTATCAGAGGAATTACGCTGCGTCTTTGCAACTCAGCGCTGGCACAACCGCCATAGTTGCTGATATCTTGTGTCAGTCGACATGGATTGTTATGCCTCAAAAGAAGATTTTGATTATTGCCGGTCCAAACGGAGCAGGGAAGTCTTCATTTGCAGCTGAGTTCCTGCCAAATGAAGCCGGATGCCTGACTTTTGTTAATGCGGATCTAATTGCTGCCGGATTGTCGCCGTTTCGCCCGGAGGCTGCAGCTATCAAGGCCGGCCGACTGATGCTTGAGGAAATGAAGAATCACGTTCGGCGAGGCAGTAATTTTGCCTTTGAAACAACTCTTTCAGGTCGAGGCTATATTCACCTCATTCGAGAGTGGCGCAGCCAAGGATACCAGGTGAAGTTATTTTTTCTGTCCTTACGCACCCCTGAAGAAGCAATCGCCAGAGTCGCGGTTCGAGTTGCCCAGGGCGGTCACCATATTCCAGAACAAGTGGTGCGCCGGCGTTTTGATTCCGGTCTTGCTAGATTTAAAAATGAGTACAAGTTAGAAGTCGATTTATGGCGCCTGTACGACAACAGTGGAGATGTGCCATTATTGTTAGAGGAGGGTGAGAACAAGTGAAAGAAAAAGGTTCAATCCAATCAGACTCTGATATGCAGGGTGCTACGGCAGCACTTATAAGGTCGGCTAAAAAGGCGAGAGAGCTTGCTGCGCGCACCCGAACAGAGTTTGTTGTCATTCGTGATGGAGTGCTTGTCAGGGAGATTCCCGAGCTTGACCAAATTTCTGAAACAGCCGTGCAGGATACTGGTTCGTCTAGCGCAAGTTGATTTTTCTGGACTGTGATTTCGCAGCTGTCTGCTACTGCTAATTTGCCTACACTTCAGTCCATTCTTTACGCTCAAAATACCGGCAGAGAAACTCGTGATATCAGTAATTATCAGGAGTTTTTTTTGACCATGACACCGCTATGCTTGCGCGTCACCGGAAAATAGCTTTTTCCACCAAGGTCTCTTTAGTTCTTCCATGTTTTTGCTCAGCGCACTAAGCTTTGCCTCAACTGCAGCAGCTTCTGCCTCTTTTTCCTTTCGCAGTTTCTCGACTTCAATTGCCAAGGACTCTTTTGCAATGCTTGACTCTGTTGCTGCCCTAATTGCCGACTCCCGTTCTGCTTGCACTGCGGCTAGCTGTTTCTTAAGTGCCTCTACTTCTACAGCCTTAAGAGTCATGTTTTCTTCAGCTGCCGCTGCTCTCTGTTCAAGAGCGGGCACTTTCTTTAATTCATGCTGCCTGTCTTCTAGAAGGCGCAGCTTGCTATTGCTTTCCTGAAGCTCTGCCTTCAACTGTCCAATCTCCTCACTGGCAGCCCGCAGGTGTCCTATAAAGCGTCCTTCTATCTCCGACCAGAGCGTATCCGCAAAAGTTTTCGTTATATCTTGTGTTGATTGAACCTTTGCCTGGTCTGTTGCTTGACTCGGGTTCTCCTGCACCACTGAGCGGTCCTTTGAAGTCATTGTAGGCTGCATCGAGCTAACTGTTTCGCCTAATACTTCCGTAGTTTCTGCATCGACAATCTCGCTAGCGGATGACTCTAGCGG
>SBAT01000233.1 GCA_005240105.1 Chloroflexota bacterium | reverse complement strand
GGTTCATTTTGGCAGAAACTGGGGCTGAGAAAGCCTGACGTTACTCATATTTATGTGCCTGATTCTCAGGTACCTTTTGTAAATTTAGCCCTTGCCAGGCGCCGTATTTCCGGCGTAAGGGTAGTCGGGTTCAATCAGATGGAAAGCCCTGAATGGCTGCCGGTACCGCTGCGGTCGCTCTAGGTCGGGGCTGGAAGTTGTAGAAAGTCTGGAGGCAGGAAGGCTCTTGGGGTGCTATGACTGGGCTTCCCTTTCTGCGATTTGTTAGATACGAGGAGATATAATAGAAAGCGGGAGAAAGATTAGCCGGCAAGTTTGCTTGTGGAAAGAAAGGAGCGCCTCGTGGGCGTTGCGATCGCTCGCAACATCCCACGAAGGCTCTAACGGCAGGTTGGCTAATGCGTGGGAACCTCAGGGGGTTCCTCTAGTTCATTTGCTGTAGGCCAGCCTGAGCAGACATTCGATGACGTCACCGGAGTGATAGCGCTTGCTCGGGCGATAGAGCGTCAGCCGCTTGCCCAGGGTCGGTTCCTGAATGACCGGATGCTCGTGGTCATAGGCCATGAGCGTGACGTCGCGGGTGCCCGGGATTTCCGAAAGTTCATGGGGCACCAGTCCGTCGCTTGTGTGACCGTAGCGCTTGTTGATCAAGCGGGCCGGCTCGAAAGTGCCGCTTTCGAAGGGACCGATGATGGAGCGCAGAGTGACGATTTTGGCTCGATCTGCGGCGGTGAGAGCGGGCAGAGCACGCTCTTCCACAGCGCGATGAGCAGTAGTCAGCTCCATGAGGGTGTCATTTACGTCGTTGCCGAGCACCAATCGACTGATGGGAGCCAGAACCCGCATTATTCACAGGAGTGATACCAAAGTAATGTTCTAAAAAGCACAAAAGCCCTGTCAGTTGGCTCACAATCTGTGTTTACCAAGACCCAGACTCAACCAAAAAAACGGAGCTTTTGTATGTCACAGTCTAAACAGGTTGCCAGCCGCAAACAAGAGCAAATGACCCTGGATTTGCCAGGTTTAAGCAAAGTTCTAGCGAAGTTCGATGGCGGCGCCGTTTGTTCTGATGGTGGACTTTTACTTCTGCGCAAAGCCGACGCCTGTCTGGGTTTAGCAGAGTTGGCATCGTATGCAATCAGCGATGAACGGCGTCCTGAGTACGTCCAGCACACGGTAGTGGACATGCTAAGACAGCGAATATACGGTATTGCTGCGGGTTACGAGGATTGCAATGACGCAGGTCAGCTACGCGTTGACGCCATGCACAAACTCGCCCTTGGCAAAGATCTAGTCTACGGGCTAGCTCTAGCGTCCCAACCGAGTCTATCTAGATTTGAGAACAATATCGATTCCACTTCTAATGCCGCTTTACAAAAACTTCTTGTTCACCTATTCATCAAGCACACTCGCAAAGCTCCCAAGGTACTCCGTTTGGCGATGGATACGACCTGCGATGAAACCTATGGCTCACAGCAAATGACCTTTTACAATGGCTACTATCGTGCCTTTTGCTATGCACCGCTTTTTATTTTCACAGAATGTGGTTTTCCGCTTTGTGCTCTTTTAAGGCCAGGCAACCCAAATCCAATAGATGATGCAAAAAGGATGCTCAAAACAGTGCTGCATGAGCTGAGGTTGTCGTGGCCCAAAATCCGCATTGAGCTTACCGCAGACGCTGCTTTTGCCAGTTCCGAAATGTTTGACTTCCTGGAAGCAGAAGGGGTGACATATTTCATTGCAGCAGCTGGCCATGCAGGTTACAGCTATCATGCAGAGAAGACTGTTTTTCAATGCAAAAAGGAATTTGATGAGTTCGGACATCCGAGTCCCGAGGTGAAAAGGCACTCTCTTGCTGTAAATCAGCAAGAGAGAAAAGCAAATTGGAGAATGATTGAGGAGAAAAAACGTTTTGCAAGCAAGGCAGAAGGCAGGGTTCAGGAGTTATTCGAGGAACATTATGGCGTCAAGAAGTTCATCGAATTCCAGTACAGAGCTAGGGAATGGTCACGTGACCGCAGAATCATATGTCGAGTACAAGTAGATCAAAAGGGTCCTGACACGCGCTTTGTAGTTACAAATGCTACGTCGATGAAAGCTCGCAAAATCTACCAAGACAAGTACTGTAGCCGTGCTCAGTGTGAAAACTGGATCAAAGATTTAAAGGTGTATTTGAAGTCTGGCCGCACCAGCTGCCAGGAATTCGAAGCGAACCAATTCAGACTGATGCTCCATACCTTCGCTTACATTCTGATGTATTTCATCAAGAAGCGTGCTCAGCTGCGGGAAATGACGCTCGATACCTTCAGGCTCCAGCTCTTAAAGATTGGCGTACTGGTTGAACAAAAATGCAGAGAAGTCCGCCTACACCTCGCTTCAGAGTTTGCCTGGCGAGATCAATTCCAAGTCGCCTGGGCAAACACCTAGTTCAACAATCCTCTAAAACTCCATTCAAATCTGGGTCTTGCAGCTCCCGAACAGAAACCGGGTTGGCAGCGCATTGCTCAAAACATCGAATTTCTGGCGTTTCTTGAAAAACAGACCCGACTTTTGCGACCCCCTCAGGCTGTTAAAGGTAGAAAAGGAGCCGAAAACAAGGAAAACCATCTCTTAACAACTATATGCATGAATAGATGCGGTCTCAAAAAAAATGGGAAGTAGGACAGGAGCCAATCCAGCTCCTGCCCCTTCCGCATGACCCGAAGGAAGTTCCTCCGGATCCCTGTCTTTTCTTTCCGGACTAGGTCTTCTTGCGCTTGCGAACCACGCCGGCCATGGCCAGGTTCTTGCGGGGAGCATAATAGCCCTCGCGCATGAGGATGCGGTAGACAGCCTCGTGCACCAGATAGCGCACGCTGTGACCGGCATCAATCCAATCGCGAATCAGGGTGCTGGAGACTTCATTGGCCGGTACTTCCAGAATGGCGATGTCCGCCTCCGGTAAGACCTCCTGCCAACGTTCCAGAGCCGCCGCAGCGCAAGTAGCGCGGGGCGAGACCACCAGACGGCAGAGCGAGAGAAACTCAGCTCCCCTGTCG
>SBAT01000331.1 GCA_005240105.1 Chloroflexota bacterium | reverse complement strand
GGCACCATCGAAGGAGATGTCGTTGAACTAAAGGCAGTAGAAAAGGTATTTGGTGAAAGCGACGAACCAACTCTAGCCATTGGTTCTATCAAGTCCATGATTGGGCACTGCCAGGCAGCCAGCGGAATTGCCGGACTAATCAAAACCAGTCTTGCCCTATATCATCAAATTCTACCGCCTACGCTAAACATCAATGAGCCTAATCCAAAAATCAATTGGTCAAAATCACCCTGTTACATAAACGGCGATGCCAGGCCATGGATTCATCCGCAATACGGCTCTAATAAGCCTCACCCGAGACGCGCAGCAGTTAGTGCTTTTGGATTTGGCGGCACCAATGCTCACGTTGTTTTAGAAGAACACGGAGCCGAAGCAAGCACAACTTTGTTGTCTGATTGGGACTCAGAAGTATGTGTCTTTGCCGCTCAGTCCGAAGATGAACTGAGAACACAAATCAAACCTGTTATAAATTACATTGCTAACAATCCCACAGTAAAACTAAAAGACATTGCCTACAGCCTGTTTAAGATGGCTGGAGAAAACGCCAATCAAAAAGCATTTAAATTGTCCATCGTGGCATCAAGCACCAAAGAACTGCAAGAAACACTTAGTCAATTAGTAGACAATCATTTTACTCCCCAGGACGATTCCGTTTACTTCGACAAGGGTGATACAAAGCATGGAAAGCTAGCCTTCATCATGCCGGGGCTTGGAGCTGCATATCCTAATATGCTGGCAGATTTATGCCTGCACTTCCCCGATGTGCGCCAAGTATTTGACTTTGTCGATCATCTGGCAGTATCTGCCGGAGATAAGTCTGTACCCAGTCGAACGATATTTCCATCATCGTTTATCAAAGGCAAGAGACAACGAGTCACGGGTGCGATGCTCGCTACCATGCACTCGGCAGTTATTGTCGTCCTTATGGCCGAATGGGCACTCTATACAATATTGAAAAATGTCGGTATTAAACCGGATGCGGTCGTTGGTTGCAGCACCGGCGAGTTTGGCGCACTAACCATGAGTGGTTCTGCCAATATTGAAAAAGCTGCTCCCATGTTTTATAAACATTCGGTTGCCGTTGCACGTTCAATTTCGTTAGATGATCTGGCAGCGCTCAAAACCATCAAAGTTAACGACAATTACGACAAAGTAGCCCCACTTCTAAATGGGCTTGATGGTGAAGTTCACTTGGGCGCTGACTTAAGTCCAAAACAACATTTACTCTCAGGCACACGCAAGGTAATTGCTGAAGTTATAGCCCGATTGAGTGCCAATTCAATTGAATTTCAACCTTTGCCAATTGCCATTCCTTACCATACATCCCTTGTAGATCAGGCCGTTACGACAGGCACTTACGATGAAGACTTTGTTGTTCCAGAAATTAGCGTCTGGTCAGCCTCACTAGTTGGACTCTATCCTAATGATCCTGAAAAGATAACCACCATCACCAAAGAATTGTGGCGCCATCCAATTCGTTTCCGGGAAACCATTGAAGCAATGTATGCCGATGGCATTAGCACCTTTGTCGAGGTTGGGCCAAAAAATACCCTGGTCGAACTGGTTGGAGAGATATTAGAGAACAAGCCACATTTCTCCATAGCCACAAATTTACAAAACAAGTCAGGCATTAGACAAATCAATCAGGTAATTGCCAGCCTCTTTGTGCGTGGTTCGGCAGTCAATCTGGACTATGTATTTAAACGCCGGTCACCGCAATTGCTTAACTGGCAGGAAAATAACAAACCAGCAAAAGCCACTCTGCACCTAGATCTTGACTATCCAACTGTTGCATTCAAACCAAATTCTCCGCTCATTGCCCGTCTAAATTCTGAAATAGCTAGCCAGACAATGGAACAATCCTTCGCTCCCGACCAGGCGCCTCATGCTGCTGAACACATCATGGCTGGCGACGAACTTATTTTGGCCAATTATCTGCAGAGCATGGAACAGTTTCATCAGCAATTGATGCAAACTCAAGAACAAGTGATATCGGCATTTTTATCACAACCAACCGAAGCTACTTATGAATCCCCACAGTTTGATAATCAAGCTATGGTCAGTGTTGCCTTGCCCTGTATTGCCGGAGCAAATGTTCACCAGTCAGAGCATGAGATTATTCTGGAAAAGGTACTTGATGTAAATTCCGATCTCTATCTTCTAGACCACGCCATTGGCGGCATAACCGCGACAGGCTGCCAACCAGCCGAGAGAGTGTTCCTGGTTCCATTGATGGTTGCTCTGGAAATCATGGCCGAGACAGCCTCGTTATTGGCGCCGCATTCAGCTATAACCAGGCTGGAAAATATTCGGGCCTACAAACGCATTAGAGTTGAAAATGATCGCATGCCCGTAAGAGTCATAGCGAAATTAAACCCTTCAGTTGAATCGGCTATTGATGTTGAAATTCAAAGTACAACAAATCCGACGACACTAATGTCTTGTCGGGTTGTATTCGGTCGCAACTACGATCAAATACCGGCGGCACAACCAATTACGCTTGAGTCAAGGCGAACTGCGAACTTAACCAAAAACGATCTTTACACTCCAAGAGCTATGTTCCATGGTCCACGCATGCAAAGCGTGAAGCAAATATCCAATGTCGGCAAGAGAGGCATTGACGGATTAGTTTCAGTAAAACAACCAACGGACTGGTTTGGTTATTCCAATGCGCCAGCCCAATTCCTAATTGATCCGTTGCTATTGGACAATGCCAGCCAGCTAGTGTTGTTCCACCTTTATGAGCAAAACGAAAATGTCACGGCATTGTTGCCATTTCATATAAACTCCATTGATTTCTACACTCATCCAAGCCAAAGACCAGCCGAAGTCACTGTACAGGCACAGCTGTTATCATTGACCGAAAAGGGTACAGAAGCACGCGTCGAAATTATCAGCGATGGACACGTCCACATCCGAATTAACGACATCACCAGTAAACGAGTTATGCTAAGCGACAAATTAAAAGCCTTCGTAGCCGACCCACAAAGTGTTATCCTCTCTGATCCCGAGGATGAACTCACCAGGACTCTTTCCGGCAACTGGTCAGTGCGGTCAATGCCCGGAGAAAATTTACCGGCAGACTTAGGCACCTTAGAGTGGCTAACAGACTATATTCTGACAAAGTCTGAACGCGATTATTTTTCTCAAGACAACAAACTGGAAAAACGCAAACGCGAATGGTTGGCTGGACGAATTGCCGCAAAAGATGCAGTAAGAACATTCATCGCCAATCAGTGTGGAGTCAACCTTTGTCCAGCGAACATAGAAATCAATTACAACGAAAGCGGACAACCGTTTGCCACTATCTTGTCTGCAGAAGTCTCGCACATCAACTGCATAGTCTCTATCGCCCATGCCGAAGGATCAGCGATTGCCATAGCCGGCGCCCAAGAATCCAGCCAAGCCTGTGGCATTGACTTGGAACCTGTGCGCAACAGAGGCAACGACTTCGTGGATATGGCGTTCACGCAAAAGGAAATCAACCTATTTGATGGCAAGCCGGAAGCAGAAAAATGGGAAATCATCACACGGTTATGGTGTGCCAAAGAGGCACTGGCGAAAGCTATTGGACAGGGACTGTCCGGCGCTCCAAAAACATTCGAGATAAGTAAATACGACAGTCAATCAGGACAAATGACAGTGAACACAAGCATTGCAGCACCCACCACCGTCTTGACTACCGTTAGCAATGATATAGCAATTGCCCTGACCGCACTTAGCATACCTGTATCAATCAAGAGCTAGAAATGAACAATGCATCAAAAACAGACGTCTTTGAAATAAATTAATTGGTGGGAGTTCGACTCCCTGGTAACTTTAATCCTAGATGAGAAATAACACCAGGCTTAGAACAGCGGTTGCCACGCTCATTTTGGTTGGAGTATTCGGTCTGTGCCAATCACAAGCACATTCCGCTAGTAGTATTGCGAAGCTTAGAATCATGCCCGAGATACGGGTACATTCACGCCAACAG
>SBAT01000065.1 GCA_005240105.1 Chloroflexota bacterium | reverse complement strand
GGGTTGCCCCTGGCTCGGTGCCTGGCATGTTCCACGCACGCTGGTGTCAGGCTTTCTATCCTGACATGCATTACAAAGTTTGGCCATTTTTCCTCCATTGCCTGCCGTGAGGCTTAGCGGTGCGGGTCATCATGACCGCACGATATACTCGGCAAATGAACGTCACCACCAAACCCTTCTGCTTCCATGACCCTACTCATCTGTTCGCGAGACGGAATTACTATTCGTCCCATCAAACGGACACGAGCCATCAAGTGCAGTTGCCAGGGATTGAGCTGGAACATTACGTACGTAAAACCATCTGGTTTTGCCAGCGGTTCATTCTCGCGAGGCACCTGGATAAACCTGACGCCTATGGCAAGAAGACCATTGCTGGGTGCCCAGCTTGATGCTCTTTTGCTCGCGTCAAATGTCAGATGGTATTCCTCGCGATCTTCAATTTGTTCTTGTTCGGTGTTTTCTACCAGATCTTGCCCACTCTCGATCTCCATTGATTCGAATTTCGCAACAGCGGCAAGCTGTGCCAACTGGCGGTGAGTATCGGCATCGTCATTGATGTCATCACCCTCTTTCCATTCAGGATGATCTTGGTTTTCCGATGTAGTCGACTCCATTTCGTTGGCGGACTCCATTGCAAATCGCATTTCCTCAACTTCGTCAACGTTGACTTGTTCAGGCTGCGGCACTGGAGTTGGTTGAAGCTTAGCGAAGAATTCCTCAGGATCAACATCTTCTTTCAATTCTTCCAGCACCAACGGGCCGTTATCGATCATGTCCATTGCAGGCGGCGGATCAAGTCTTCCCGGCTGCAATTGATCGGCGATTATTTCTTCCAAGCTCAATTCGCTGTTATAGCCATTGAGCAAGAAAGGAAGGCCTTCCTCGGTACCTGACAGATAGTGGGGAGTTGGAGTTTCAGTCATCAACTTCCTCACCATCGGATCAAGAAACATACCCTCTGGCGGATCTTTTGGAAACAAGCGCGTCTCACGGACCACTTGACCATCCAAAATTACGCGCACTTCAATTGGTTGTCTGGAAGCTGCGAAGATTCCAAACGAACCAAACGGCACCATGCGGAAATGGTTGGGGACAAAATCCTTCACGTCAAAACCGAAAGCCGGCATGCGATTGCCGTCAACGATACCGACCAACACCCGCCCGAGTGGTTTCTTATTGACTGAAACAACACCGCACGGTAGCGGCGAGATTTCTGTTTTTACCTTTTTCATATTTACTACTCCTTTCATAACTTCCGTGCTTCGTCATTCCAAACCAACTTTGTCATTCCGAGCAAAGCGAGGAATCTACCGCGTGTTGCGATGGTGCGCGTTAGATTCGGCGCACGCTGTTTCGTTACGGTAGATTCCTCGGGCTAAAGCCCTCGGAATGACAAAGCGGAAAATGGGCACAACAAAGTGGAAAGTCTGATGGCGGCGGGTTACCCTACAGCCAGCGTTCTTTGACTGTTTTGCCGTTTTCAGTGTAATACTGATACGGGCGCGGCGGTCCCCAAGGACGGCCGTACGAGTCTGTAAGGATCTCCATCGTCAGCAATCTAACAGGACCAGTAAATCTCCAGAGGAACCTCAATGTCTGTCGGGCATAGCCTTCCTTCAAAGGTCCGAAATCCGGATCGTACTCGTGACGGATTGTCGTGACGCCGGCGTTGTTATAACGACCGTTATCAACAAGCTTGATGTTCGGCAATACTTGCAAGCCGGTGCGCAGGATCATATGCCGCTTGAACTCATCCTTGAAGTAGTCGTAAGAGGCTACCGTCTGGATGATTTGCAACATCTGCCACAGCGACGTCTGGCTAACAGGCAAGCCTGGACCACCGTAACCTAGCATACCGATGAACTCTCTTAGCTTGATCTGGTTCTGCCAAATGGACACAACCTGATACATCTCTTCGAGCGACATCGGCGTCCGTTCGCCTTCAAAAACAAGACTGGGATCCCAGCCGTGATTTTTCAACGTGCCGTTGATGATCATGAACATCTTATTGACCCAATCGAGAGCCTTCTTGTGCAAGCGCCTGAAGAATTCCTCGGTCAAGAAAGTGTGGAAGAAGCGAGTGTCATCAAATGTTCGAGCTACTTCGAAGAGATAGCTGCGATCATATTTAACAACGGTCTTTTCCGCCCACTCATCTGTTTCGACAATGTCACCGACTCTCGGCGTCCAAGCGACAACCTGCGCTTCCCCAAGACCGTTGCGCGGGTCCGCAGGGATCGTAATTGTTTCCACTGGATAATTGCCCGAGTCAATGTCAGCTTGAGTCAAGACTTTCAGCTTGCGGTATTTCACCACTTCTGTGCCAATCTCTTCCGAATACTTCTCGTCGATGTAGTTCCAAATTTCTTGACCCAGCGAATAAGGATCGCTAAACCAATAGATAGGCCAGGCATCATGCATGGTGTCATAACGTCCAGCATCGATCATCTCAGAAAAGCCGATATTGATCAGATCAAGCTCCGGCTCAAGGGGCATTTTCGCGTCAACCCAATGGCTGAACCCTTCGTGCATTATCTTGGTGCGCCCGACAACCTGAGTACTGTACCGATTTTCAAAACGGGTCATTTCAATGATCCGTCTTGCTTCATCCGGCAAATGCTTGGTGTTATCGGCATTCATCAAGAAGCCGAGCAGGTCGCTTGTTGGAATTATCGGGTGGCAGCTCAAAAGTCTTGCCGTATCCCGAATGTCTTCGGCGATTTGCTGTTTGTCTTGGTCTGTTTTTGCCAGGATGAATTTGTGCTCCAACTCTTCCAAGTCCTTGGTGAGCTGGGCGCGCAATTCGTCCTCGGGAATGGCATATTTGTTGGTCGGCAGATCGCCCGAGTGATGCTCCAATGCGTGTGCCGCATCGGCATAATACTCGTACTTCTCCGCACCCCAGTTGCGCTTATCGGCAAGCAGGGCATCGACAAATGCCTCGTCCTGGGCAAATCTTTGCAAAGCCGTTTCGGCTTCTGTCTCAGCATGCCAGCGGTTGTTATGGAACAAATGGACGTGGCCCATCCAGGCGTGAATAATCACCAGGATGTCCATCACCAAATCATTTGTATCTCCAAGGACAACTTCTGCCGGGTTGGAAATGTTGGCAAACTCGAAAACGTGTCCTGTCTGCCCACCGCGCCGCTGTTGATAAGCGGCTTTTCCGTACCACCAGGCCTTGCGGCTGACTGGAGCACCGAGCGGATAAATCAAATCGTCCATCAACTGGATGTCTGACTTTTTCCGGAAAAACGCTCTGCATGGCGCACAACCATAACGATCTCCAATTGCCTTGATTCTCGGCAAGAGAATTTGGAGGTTGCGTACGCGTTGCGCCTGCAAAGGATCACTAGTTAGAATTTCACTATGCATTATTACGCACCTCCTCAATTGGCGACCTTGTCCTTGACCATAATTTGCTTCATGGCTTCAGGTATCTGGTCCATTGATGAAACTTTGGCGATACCCACGTGCTGTGCTACATCGGGAGCCACGTCACGTGCTGCTTGCATGCCGCTGGACATCCAGCTACCACCGCCCCAACCATAGGTGTCAATTTCCAGATAACCGAAATAGTTGAATCCTGTGCGGATCATCTTTTCGATTAACGGTGTGACAACAGAGGCTGAGTCGCCAAACCCGTCGGTTGCATGAAGGCAATACTTATTCCAATCAGCACCGGAGAATTCGGCGCGCGCTATTTGCATAACAAGCTCGTGAGCTGGTGCAAATGCGGTGCCGCCGTCTTCAACGATGCGGAAGAAATCTGCTTCACTGGGTATGCGATAGGCGGCGTGGTTGTGGGCAATGAAAACAACCGTCACATCTTCATGTCTTGAGCGCAACCACACAAGGTTGAGCAAGAAGAAGAATTTGGCAATCATCATTGGTTCACCGCCCATTGAGCCCGAGCAATCAAGCTCGAAGAACACAACGGCTTTCGAATCCGGTTCCCACTTCTCTTCCACGCGCTTGTAGCGCATGTCCACTTTTTCAAACGGGAAGTCTTTGGGCTGTGGGATAGTGTCCGGCGACAAATTAGGATAGTCTTGCGGTCGCGTATTGATTACGGCGCGGAAGCGTTCAATCCTGGCTTTTGCCGTAGCCATCCTATCCAAGCGAGCTGTTGGTCCATGTTTTGTCAGTCCCCTCATCCTGATTGTTTTGACAAGCAACTTGTCCTTGGCAGTTTGCTTAAGGAAGGGCAGATCAAACAGCAATGCCAGAAGTTCAAGAAACTCCTCATAACTAATTGGCATATAGACGATATCAGCATCGTCTTCGCCGGCTTCTTGTCCACCACCGCCGCCGCCTGGTTTATCACGACCGGGCCACCACGAAGGTTCTTCAACGTCGATGGGTACTTCGATATCACCAAACACGCCGTTGGGCAGCCATGCTGGTTGCGATGGCACATAGGACTCGGCAAACTTATTGAAGGCCACCCACATGTTTCTAAAGATGTCTGTGTCGCCGCGAATGATCTTCTTTAAGATGTCTTTTGTGATCTGAGGCTTGGCACGCCTCATAAACAATTCGCGGTCTTTGATTGTTCTGTCCAAATATGGCGGACAGGGCAGCACTATGGATGGGCGCTCACGCTCGGGCATACTATTGACCCATTGCGTCATCAGCTCTTTCCAATCATCGGAAGACGCGTCGGCGTTATCATTCAAGTTAACGGCATCGACTGTCTTCTTCTTAGGCTGCCTCTTTCTCGGTTGCGGCTTTTTATCTCCCGCAGCCTTTTTCTTTTTATTTTTATCGTCACTCATTGCTAGACCTCCTCAAAGCGCGCGTAGCGCGGCTAGTCAAGTCACTATTGAAAAAAGAAACACCCCCGGACACGTCCGCCTCTTTTTTTGTCATTCCGAGGCGTAGCCGAGGAATCTACCGTAACGAATCGCAGTCCATCTCTATAACGACGAACTGCGTATAGCCGCGGCAGATTCCTCACTTCGTTCGGAATGACAAAGGGGTAGCGTATACCAGGGGTGTTCTCCGACCTTGACTAAGCAGCGCTTAAGTCACGGGTCTTCAGTTGGTCAAGAAATCGCGAGTCATAGCTACTTCGATTACCAGCTTTTTGGCACAGTAACGGCAGTATTTATGGTTCTTGATCATTTCCGACTCGGCGTTGTTGAGACGCTTTTCTTCCTCGGGGCTCAACTGGGAGATACCGACAGCGCCGGTAATGTCCTTAGCTGTGCGAAGCACATAGGCTTCGATGCAGCGTTTGAGTCCTTCGTGCACGTCGTAACGTGGTTCTTCGCCGTGCTCATCTTTATAAGCATCGACTGCAACCAGCACGTTCGTGCGGAATTTGTCGGACTGACCAGTGTTGGTGCGGATGGAATCGGCCGTTTCAATTTCTCGCAAGAATGTTTCCATCTGTTGAGAATTCAGATACTGACCGCCGGAATAACCGGACATCGGTGTGCTGCGGTTGATAGAACGCAGGCAATGGAGGTACTTCTGGAAGAACGTCTGGCAGAGGTCTGCGAAGTTCTCCAAGAAAGCTGCCTTATACACCTTGGTCAATTCCGGGCGACGGACCTTTCTCTCCAAGAAGCCTTGCAGCCACGCGATGAGTTGTTCCTTGTGCTTCTTCTCGATACGAGGATCTTTGGACACCTTGCTGATGATGAAATCGCGAAGTTCGGCAACAGTGACGCAAGGAGCGAGACGCTGTCCTCTTTCGAATTCTTTTCGAGCCTTGGCGCAAAGTTCGCCAATCCAGGAATCCATTTCACGAGGGCCGATGCCTTCCAGACCTTCCGTCCACGGAGCCATCTCAAGCAGAGTTCTGGGGTTCAATTCTGTTCCCATGCCAGGCTGACGAATTATTTCGCCATCGTAGGCACGCAACACAGCATCTTCTTCCAGTCCGCGCTTGCTTGCCCAGTCGATGTGGCTGGACACGCAGTACTTACCGGTGTACGCAAAAGTCAACGGTTCAAGGTGACAGAAAGAATCACTTTCCGGATCACTGAACTCGGAGGCGTTGTACAACTTCTCGGTAATCAGCGCACGCTTGCTTGGCTGCAGCGGGTACTTCAACGGGATCCAGTGCAGTCTATCGTTGTGTGCCCTGTGGTCAGGGTTCTGATAGAACTTGTTCCACTGTTCGTCGTTGGAGTGCAGGATGATCATGCCTTCCCAACCTACGCCGTGCTGCCAGAAGTTCTTCAACGGAGCCGGCAATGCCAGACGTTGACCTTCCAGAGCCTCCAGCAATACGCGGAAAGCTTCATCCGGGTTGCGGAATCCTTCTGTCAGGATAAGCAGGCGACCACGGTTGAAAGCACCGGAAAGCGAGACTGTTCTAGGATCCCGGTCGCTATAGAGACCGAGTGAACCGATATCTTGCTCACCGTACCATTCTTTTGTATCGAAGTTAATCGGTTGAACTTCCGATACGTCAACGATACCGTCGCCTTTGGACATGAACATATTATCGATAGGCAATTGCCACAACTCGACAGCATATTCGGCGTCGTACTGACCGTAGCGTCTCTTGTCGGCTTTGGTCTTGCCGGGCAGGTCGTTCTTTTCAGAGAGTCCTGCAGCCTCGGCAATTCTGTAATCGACAAGCGTGCAACCGAAGAATTCGCCAAGTGCGAGTTCTCTAACCCACGGATCTGGTTTGACCAGCGCATCGCGCGTGGACTTGGGCAATCCAAGACCGTAGCAGACGATGGAGACAAAGTCTTCCTGGCTTCTTTCGACTACCTGGGCCAGATCTTTGGCGGTCAGTTTGCGATCAGCCTTGAAGCCGTGTCTTTTCTTGATCTTCACAACTTGCTTGTGATCGAAATCAAGTTCGGAACTACCGTTGAAATCGAGGTCTTCGATCATCTTCTGCAGCGCTTCAAGCCTCTTCTCGGGACGGCCGTCGGTCTTGGCAGAGGCGACGTCGTAGAGCAAGAAGAGTGCTTGCAGTGGATTGCACCACATCGGGCTACCGGCAATGAACGGGATTGGTTCACGCTTGTGCATGACCACGTATTGCAAGTAGTTGATCATGTCCGATTTACCTGCACCAGGTGCACCGGTAATGGTGACGGCCTTTTTACGTGCGCGACCACCCATGGCCGCCTGGTAGAGATAGCCGGTGACGAAATCATGTTCGAACTCATTGATGCCGAAGAAAGGTCCCAAACCAGGATAGTTGGGGATTTCTTTGCCTGTGAGTCGTAGGCTTTCTTCCACATTGGTGTAGTCGACGCCTTCGCGCATTACCAAACGGTGGACGGCGGCGTGAGTACATTCGGGGTATGCCGGATTCTCTCGTACGACTTTGAGGTAGTCGCGGAAAATTGGCTTCAGCCCTGGGAACGGATACGGAAATGGATCTTCCGGAAGGAACATCTTCGGATGAGATTCGCGTGTGAATGTGAGGCTATTGCTAGTCATAATGTTACTCCTTAACAAAATTAGCCCTTGTAGGACCATACTTTCGTACGTTTGGCGTATTCGAGCACCGGTTTGATACAACCGTCGCAATAGCCAATGGATTTGAGCTGCTTGGTGGCAGCTTCCAACTGTTGTTGTTCTTCCTCAGAGAGGTTGGAGAGAATTTCTGTTTTCAGCAATTTCTCCATGAGTTCGCTTATCTCAGAATCAAGCTTGGCTGCAATTGCATTAGCTAAATCCGGAATTGTTTGCCAGGTATCTTGGAACTTAGGAAGAGGCGTTTTGTCTTCGTCTTCATCCTTGCCGTCGCCGGATTTGGCAGCAGCACGTTCTTCTTTAACACGCCTGTCAAACTCATCGCGAGCAAAGCCCAACTCTGTCATCAGAGGGACTCCACGGAATTTCTTATCTTCCGCGGTGAGGGGATCATTTTTGGCTTTGTTCAATCTGAAACGATCAAGCTCATCGAGCAACCGCTCATTTACTGGGATTGTGCCAAATTGAGGATGTCGCACGGTAGTCTGAGATTGGCCATAAGCCAGTCCATGAAGTTTGTAGTCTTCATAAAACTGCTGAGCTCGCTCGTCGTAATCAGGTGAGAACACCCGCACGAATTGCTCTTTCAGAAGCCGGAGATATTCCGACTCGATAAGTTCCGGCGTAGCTGAACCAAATCTTTCCATTGGACGTTTGTTACCGCCAAGCCACTTCAGGCAACGTTGATACGTTTCCTTCTGCTCCTTGGTCAGGTGAGAGTTGTTCAACTTGGTGGCAATGGCCGCCGTCATGATCTGTATGACCTGCTGGACGTTTATGCACTTGTGCTTAGTGCTGAGAGCAAATGAATTGATGCTACTCAAAACTCCAAGCATGAAACGCATATCCAGTCCGGTCATACCTTCTTCCGGCCCAGACACTTGCCAGAGAAGAGCTGGTGTCACTTCCGAATCTCTGGTCAGTTTCACTGCATCCTTGTCTTCGGGTTTGCTAGAACTTGAAGAGGAATATGACGCATACGGATTGCCATAAGTGCTGGTCGAAGCAGTCGGAGACCAGATTTCTGCCCACCTCGATGAGTCGAGTAGTTTGATCTGGTGCTTTTCGCCCTGGTACAAGCGCAGCTTATCTATTGGGTGAACAAAGTAGTCCGAGCTACCTGGAGCCTTGAAGCGGCTCAATACCACCAATGTGGCAAGTATCTTGAGCACCAACGGATCGAAGTGTCCCTTTTCCGGGTATCCATTTACCACTTCCCTATAGGCACGCACCTCTGCCACTCGCACAGTGTTATAGGGCAACTTGAGGTGTACGCAGCGACTGGTGTACGCTTCCTGGTCCGGAATTGTCTCCAACCATTGCGCTAGTGCCTTGGCATTTGTCGTTCCAAAAACAACTGCGTCATACGGACTATAAGCCGGAGGGTCAACGCAACCATCTTCTTCAAGACCAGGCAGACGTCTGTACTCCGTTAGGTCCTGGAATATGAGCCGTTCGTCGGATTTTCCTTC
>SBAT01000229.1 GCA_005240105.1 Chloroflexota bacterium | reverse complement strand
TTTTCCCTTGCTCAACTTAACAGCATTTGAATCGTAAGCTTCTCCAGCATCAGCCAGAATATTGAAACTGTTGCCATTTTTGTCTTTGGCGTCAGAGCCTTTTGTAACCGCGTCTATAATTTTCGCTCTCAAAAGACGTGAGTCGGCTTTTACCCTTTCCAAATCGTGGATAGCCAACACCTGCATAGTCGTGTTTTCCAATTTGTCGGCAATTAGCGCATCCAGTCGAGCAGTAGCCATCAATGTATTGATGCCGACAATTGGCGGTTGGTTAAGGTCATTATTCTTAGGTCCCTGATCAACAAGCGACACGTATCCCATCTGCGCACCGTCAGATGGACCGATGACTACCCGGGAAATATCTTTGGCGACTTGCAGAGATGCAGCATCAATTGCTGTCTGCGCTTGTTTATGGGTACCAATCAGCTGCCCATAATTCATAATAAAAAAGGCTACAATCAGAACTATCACACCAATAGCGACGACAAGCAAAGCTAATACATTGCCTACGGAATTCCTGGCTTTCATCTTGCAACTACCTCTTTAAAAAACAAATTTCTAGAAGAGTCCACAGTGCTCCAATGTCACCTGCCCGGGGCGGTGACATCTCTAACGACTTTTCTTAACTTTTACTAATCTGTATTACGAGCTTATCCCGGCCCGCAAATGCTGTCAAGTGCCCAGAGACGCGAAGCCTGAGACGACCCAGTGGGTCGTCGAGTCCACCATCAGTGGCCAGAACCGGAGCGTTATAAATCCAATCACTATCTTCACAAAGGAAGGCGCTTAAACGCTCTACAGGCTAAGATTTAAGGCTGGTTATCCTTCAAAGTGCCTTATGAGGATCAAAATGAAAATCTCCAAGACGACTTCCATTGCCACTATTTTGTGTGTGGGTTCGTTGCTAATTGGCAGCGCCGCACAAGCAGCCCCGACAGCCTTGAACACCGCTAAAACGATACTAACGGCAGCCTATGAAGCTCCGTTGCACGCGGTTCTTTCAGAACTAGCTGCGGCAGCCTCCGTTGGTGATGCAGCCAAAATGGCTTCATTATTTACCCTGGATGGCATCTACATAGATGAAGATGGAATACAAACGACAGGTCGTGCCGCGCTGAAAGAGCGTTTTGCAGCAGGACTTGCCGGTCAAGGGAAAACCAAAACAACAGTAAACGCCCAAGGCATTAAACGCATTGGCATGAACGCTGCCTTCATTGAAGGACTAACTTGCAGGGAAAGTGCTAACGGTCCGCAATCGTGTGCCAGATTCACAATAGTGATGCAGAAACAAAATAACGCCTGGCTCATTGCCTCGGCCACTGAAACTGAAGTGACACCAAAGCCGGTTCCTGAAGCTAATGTAAATCGCCTAAATTCACTCAACTGGATGATTGGCAGCTGGTCGACTACCTCAGGCAATGCCAAAGTGACCATGAACGCTGATTGGGTAGGCAACAAGAACTTCATTCTCTGCAAGTACACGATTGAACGTCCCGGTCTGCAACCAAAAGTTGATGTTCAAATAATTGGTTACGATCCGGCAAAGAAAAGCATTGTTTCCTGGAATTTCGACTCGAGCGGCGGGTTCGGCAATGGCACCTGGAATAAGCAAGGGAAAGAATGGCTTATCCGTTCAGCCGGCGTTGAACAACAGGGTGCTCAGACCGGTGCCACCAACATCATTTCTATAGAGGACGAAAACAAATTTTCCTGGCGTTCTGAGAACAGGGTTTTTGACGGCACAACGGTTCCCAACACACAACCGTTAATCGTTGAGCGCGTGCGACGCGTTACTCGATAAACACTCAACTTAGTCAAAAGAGGAATTTTTAGAATGAAATCAATTGCGCTTTTCCTAGCTATATCAATTGGCATAACGACAGTATTACCCACCTACGCCAGAGGCGGTGGCTTTGGTGGTGGTGGATTTGGCGGCGGTCGTTCGTTCGGCGGTGGAGGTTTTGGCGGTGGTCGATCCTTCGGCGGTGGTGATGGCGGCTTTCGTGGTGGCGACAGTGGGTTCCGCGGTGGTGATGGCGGCTTTCGTGGTGGTGATCGCAACAACAATTTCGGCGGTGGCTTTAACGACGTTGCCCAAAACAGAGGAGCCGGCAATTTAGCCGGCCGCGGTGATTTTGCCAATCATCCTAACTTCGGCGGAGACGGTCGCGGCAATTTCAGCAATAATCACCCAAATACAAATGGGGCTTTAAGCAATTGGAAAGATGGTCAAGGCAATAATTTCCATCACTTCGATCCAAGCAATACAGATTGGCACAACAACAGCATCCGCAATTCCGGCAACACCTTTACACAGAACAACTACAACCACTATGGCGCTTATGGCGGTTATCACGGTTATGGAGCTTATGGACACCCGTATGGGTACGGCGGCTTCTGGGGATATCCTGGCGCCTGGGGTGCTTACGGTTGGGGAGCTGCAACTGCCTGGACATGCATGGGCCTAACTACTCTGACTTCGTTTCTTGGGCTAGCGGCTATTGCCGGCTCAAGCAAGAACAACGGTAACTCGGTAAGCAACGTTACATACGAAGGTCCTAACGTCTATGTGAACGGCACCCCAGCCGGCACGCAAGACCAATACTATGACCAGGCTCAGCAATTGGCCAGTGTCGGACAACAGTATGTTGATACCACACCAGCTACTGCCGCTCCGGATTCCAATAGTGGCAACGCAAATTCACAGTGGCAACCACTGGGGGTATTCTCTCTGGCACAAAAGGGACAGACCCAATCATCAATGCTCTTCCAATTAGCCATTAACAAAGACGGCATTGTTCGCGGCAACTATATGAACCAACTGACAAACGAACAAGATCAAGTCTATGGATCATTGGACAAGCAAACCCAGCGGATATCCTTTACGATTGGACAAAGCAGCAGCAATCCAACTGTTTTTGACACCAGTCTTGCCGACATCGCTAAGGATGATGCTCCAGTGCTTGTGCATTACGGTCCGGACAACACGC
>SBAT01000242.1 GCA_005240105.1 Chloroflexota bacterium | reverse complement strand
TGGGAATACCCAATGGTAACTTCGCCATTTTGGCCGTACCCATGCGCAGCCCCCGCAACTGAGTCGGCAAGCCGATCTCTCCAATCGTAGTGATCAAGCTCATTCGCTATTATTGCCTTCATAAGCTGAGTAGCATTCTGTTCAGAGAGCTTGCCAATAAGCTGCAATTCGGGGAAAGCACCGAACGCCTGGCTGAACGTTTCTTGCGGAATAGCCGCCACGTGCGATAGTTCCCGGCCTCGATACGGATGCTCAAATCCATATTTGTAAGCGCTAACAGTGGCTTCCGTAGCGGTTTCCCCGAGAATTCTCATAATCTCTGGATCTGGCAGAAGCGTGGGCAGCCCGCCATCGTATTCCAAATTCTGCGCAAGCTTCGGAGCTTCCGAGTCGCTCTGAATGTCCTGGTATTGCTGCTTTTGCTCAAGGTTCGGAACATTCGGGGTTATGTTCGATGCGATCAAAGTCTTTTCGGTGGCTGGCTTCTGAAGGGCTTCTAGCGCCTCTTCTGCCTTGCTGTCAAAAAACTCGAGCTTACTCGCCTGCCCCTTCTTCTGCATCTCGGCTATCACTTCAGGGCTTAAGCCTATGTGCGTTGCTGACTCATGCTTGCCCAGTTTGTGCGGCTTCTGCATCTCGTCCCAGATCGCTTCGTCTTGTTTCGTCCGGATCACACTCGGGCGGGCCAGGTTGTCCGACGGCGGCTGTATCTTTGGTGCGTCTAGTTTTTGTTCTACGTCGTCGGTCATGAGAGCGCTCAAGGATCGTCTCTCACCAGTATAAGCGGGCAGCCGATAGAGGTCAGCCCCAGTCCCAAAATCAAGCGCCCAGGGCAAGTCTTGGCGATTGGCGATCGCGCGATCGATCGGTTGGAATAAATCTTGAGCCGATCGGCTCAGACCGGCGTGCTCGGCTAGTCCGCTTGGTACAAACGATCTGGCCTCTATGTTGTCGCCCTGTTCAAGTGCCATGGTAAGCGCGTTCCCTCTTCTGGGAAGTGTAATTAGAGACTCTGGGGAAATCCTGAGTATCTCTATTCAGCGCTTAATTTCTGGCAAGGTGATGGCAAAAACCGTGTATCTTGTCTCAACGGAATGAAGAACTTGAAGAACGCTGAAGGGTTGAAATCGATTGACAACGGATCAAGAAATACAAACAATGTGGCGTGATGTCTTTTTGACCGCCTCTGAGTTGCAAGCATTTGAGCCGCGTTTGAACGGTTTGGAAGTTGAGCTGAGCAAACTAACCGAGCAAGAAATTTCAGCTGACTGGCTCAAGCGGGTTGCACCATATCTCAATAACGAGACTGTAGCCATATTGGCGTTCAAGCTCAATGAACTTGCCGGTTTGTATTTCGTTCGAAAAGAGTTGAATACAGCAAAGAACGTGGAGCGCTGCGCAGTCGCTTTGTGCACAGCCGTACTCGGTCCAGAGCATGCGGACACGAAAAGAATAGCGGCCAATTTGCAACTGTTAGAGCAAGAGCGGCAATCATCGTCTCAGAAACTGCCGCCGCTCAGGAAATTCGACCGTAGGGCGCCCAAGAAGAATGAAAAGAAAGGAACTTGATATCGTTCAGCCGATTATAATTCTCGCGGCCTCATCTCTCTTGCCTGACGGTTTTACTTCTTTGACGGGTTTTAGTTACTTTGCCGCCTTACCCGACTCAGAGCCTAAAAAACGAACGAAGGCAGACGAGCGTTACTGCCCGGACGGAGGGGGAATGATGACCATGCAAGACTTCCGCAGAATGGCAGCTGCAATAGACCAGAGAGCCTGTCAGCTCATGGCAGAAGGTGTTACGGGCCGCGAGTTGATTCATCGCATGGTAGGCCACATGCCCGACCTGCAACGAATTTGGGTCGGTGCAAACGATCAGCAACTAGCCAGGCTGTGCCAGGACTACCAAGGGTTCTACCAGTACGCGAGCCTCATGGAAGAAGGCGCCCAAGCGGAGCGTGCGAACCCACGGCAGAAGTACCAGGATTTGCCGGAGCTGAACGACTCGCTTAAGCCGTTGCTGGCGGCGTTGCTGACGGACGCGGCGACACTGGAGCGCGGCTATCAAGCCGTGATCGACGCCGCGAACCGATCAGGTAACCGCATTTCTCTTGATGAACTTCATCTGCATCATCGCAACTGGCTGGCTGATCGCGAACGCTTTATTTTGGCTTTAAAGGCGGCGGGTCTATCCGAGATCGTGCTGGAGGTGGTCGATCCCGCCATCGACCAGATGGCAGACCGCATCGCCCAGCTCAAAAAGCGCGTGGACGCGCAGTAAAGGCCGGAGGCTTTCTGCGTTCAAAAAAGGCTTTTTGCCTGCGCCAGATAATACATATTATGTTTCATCAGTGCCTGAAACGCACACGCGTTCAGGGTTTTGGCGATTATATATTTAGCAGATAAGTGATAAATATCCATCTCACCCTACTTTTGGGGTAACCTCAGACTTATGCTGCATCCTGTGGCTTTGCCGCCTTCACGTCTTTGAGCACGTCCAGGGCGCGCTGATACACGCACATTTTGATAAACGTCTGGTATGGCACCCCCATTTGCTCCGCAGCCCGCCTGACAATAGCGAGCTGCTCCTTTCCCCAGCGAAAAGAGACGCGAGTTTCTTCGATCTCTTTATCAGCTTCCGCGATCATGCGGCTTACTTTCGCGTCAGTCTCTGGGTCTAATTCGACCGTTCCCAAGTCTTCAATTTCATAGTCTTCTCTTGCCATTTGCTCTTTTCTCAAACTTTGAAACAGGAAACTACCATCACAGTCTTGTCTTTTTCGAGCCAGAACCAGTACAGGCAGTGACTCTCCGAACAAGTCTCAAATCGTTTAAATTGCTCGTTCCAATCCGTCTTACCCTCAAAGAATGCAGCAATAGCGTCTCTCGGCATAGTCAGATGGCGAGCGTATATATGCAGGAGATCCGGCGCGACTTCATCGAATTTGAAAAGGAATTTGATCCCTTTGGAGCGCTGGGCCTGGTACTTGCTCATTGGCCAATTCTAAAGCAATTTTGGGCAAATGTGATCACTTTTGCCAAAGTTTCAATGGCAGAACTAGGGCTCTATCACTCATTTGCGCTGTCGTTCAATAGAACGTGATCCCGCCTGCCATTTCGGGATACTTTGCCCTCAACGACATATGCCAACAATACCAGACGAACCCTGTCCCAGAGCGGCTTTGCTTCATCGGCCCGCCCTTGGCTCTCGTAGAAGGCCACAAGATCAATAAGCACCATCCCGGTCAACGCGCCTGTTTCCCCGCAAACACTCTCTGCTTGCTTCAACGCTTGCAAGAAAATCCGCTCTGCTTGCTCTACATCGCCACCCGCAGCGAGTTTCTTCGCCGCCCTCAGTCGCGTCTCGATTACTGCCGTCTGTGTGTTCGTGCCTGCCTCTGGCTCGATCATATCTATATTCTCTATCAAGCCCTTAGCCTCGCCTTGCGTTCCCTCATAACTCCTTTATTCCCACAAAACTAAAGCCCGAAAAGCGTAATAGAGTGACGTTTTTGCGTCATTTTTACAAGAAATACTGTTTGCCACCAAAGCTAATCCAACCCAGTCTTTTGGGATGGAAGCAGGCAAGAAAGCAGTCAGAAAACTGGGTAAACGTGTCAAGCACTTGCGCGAGTCAAAACGCTGGACACAAGAGCATCTAGCTGCCCTCTTGGGTGTCGAGCAATCGTACATCTCTGCCATCGAGCGCGGCCTTTATAGTCCGTCTTTTCCCCGTCTCGTCTGCCTTGCGGCGATTTTTGATATGACAATTTCTGAATTTTGCCAAGGGATCTGACTTCCAAAAAGCCTGCACTGGGTATATACACAATAGGTACCACGGAATCTATATTGGAGGCAGCCTCGCTCTGCGGGGCTGCCTCCTTCTTTGCCACCGTAGCCCAATCATGACCCTATCGCAACGCCTCAAAGACCTGGCAAAGAGCCTCAAACAAGAGCTTGAGGTTTACCGGCTCGTTCTAAAGGACAAGCGGACTCCCTGGCTTGCCCGTATTTTGCTGGGTTCTGCTGTCGGTTATGCGCTCATGCCGTTCGATCTGATTCCTGATTTCATACCGCTGATCGGTCATTTGGACGATCTGATCATTGTGCCTGGTCTGGTCTTTCTTGCTTTGAAACTCATTCCCGAGGCTGTTGTAGCTGATGCCCGCAATAGAGTAGCTCTGCTTTCAGACTCCATAAAGCCCGAAAAGCCCGTAAACGCCAGTTCTTCGTCTGAGTGATTCTACGTCGTCGATCACAAACGCCTCTTATATCGCCTCCTGGCTTGGCTCCCCTTCGTCCTCTTCCTTCAAGTAAGCTTGTGCAAAGTTTTCCGCCCATTCATTCGTTTGATTCATAAACGCTGTCTTTTCCTCGGCTGTGGGCGTCTGTGCTGACACCATTAGCTTCGTCACGTCCGCGCAAAAACCCACTGACATGCCTGCCAAAAACTGCGCTTTCCCTGCCGCCATAGCTGTCTTGGTTGCCAGCTTCTCCAGCCGCGCGATGCGATTCAGTATCTCACCTTTGCCTGATTTCTCACTAGCCAAGCCGGATACGATAAGCTCGCGCACCACGTCCGAAACTTTTTCATTACGCTCCTGGGCGAGCTTGTCTAGCCGTTCAAGCACTTCCTCAGACAGTCTTACACTTACGCTACTGCTTGCCATTCTTTACCATCGCCCCCACTCATCGCGCTCAAACGGGCTCCGGTCCCGTTCTCTCTTGCGCTCTCGTTCTTTCTCCTGTTCCTTTTCCTTTGCTTCCTTGTTCTTCTCTATCGCTTTCTCTATCTTCTCCCGTGCCTCTCTGTCCCGTTCTTCTTGAGACTTGCTAATGTCCCACGGCATCTTTATTTGTTCCTTCAATTTCTCATCGAGCCCGCGCTTGGAGTCCTCTAGCGCGTCTCTGTTCTCTTTCAAGTAGTCGCGGTTTCTGTCATCCAGCACAATAGAGCGCACAATCTCTGACGCTATCGCCGCCTCTGTCATGAATAGCCCGATTATCGGATTTCTCATCATGTGCTCTTGCATCGGATCAATAACCCGCCCGCCCTCTTGAGCCTTCAGATCTTCCATGGTCTTGCTTCGCTCAAACTTCTTGTGAGTTGCTTCTATCGTCTTTTCAAGGGCGCCGCTCCAGCGCTCTCTATCTCGGTCTTCCATCCAGCCGCGTAACTTCTGATAGTCCTCAAACGGTAAGCGCTCTTTGCTGTCTCTAAGCTTCTGAGCCAATCCTGTTAGTTTCTCGTAATTGTCTTCCTGTCCGTACTTCTCACCCTGAAAGTCAAAACTGTCCCTGTCCTTGTCGCTCTTGGTCGGTTCGTCTTTCTTTTGCTGTCCCGTATCTCTGTCGCCTTCCCGCTCCTTGTCCCTGATCCAGCCCGCTAGCTTCTTGTACTCGTCCTTCGGTATGCGTTCCTCATAGTTGTCCCAGAGGTACTCGTTCAAGTCCCGCAATTCCTTGAGGTTATTGGCTTTCGACCATTCGCGACCACTTGCCTCTATTGTGTCCTGGTGGTATGGCCGCTCTTGATCCTCGCGTTTCTTTTCTGGCTGTTTGTGCTCCAGCTCTTGCTTTTCCTTCCATTCCTTGTACGGCTCTAGCTGCTCCCGGATTATTTTTTTGTGCATCCCTGGCAACTCTAAGCCATCCCTTATTCGCTCTTGCTTAGCCGTTTCCCGCTCTCTCGTCCGCTCCGCTCGTCTTTCTTTTTCTCTGTCTTCTCGCTCTCGCCTGGAGTGCTCTAATTCCCTCGGGTGCCATCTTTCCAGATACCGATCACCATGTTCTTTGACCTTGTCTATGTCCTTAAGGTCAATCCTCACTTCGCTGCCGTTCCGGTCCCTGCCCAATACGACTACGTGTATGTGATGGTGATCTGTGTTGTTGTGCTCTACTGCAAACCACTTCAAATCCAAACCCTTGTCACGGCCTAGGTTCTCCATCACTTCCCGCGTAAATGCTTTCTTGTCCTGCGGGTTTATCTCCGGTGCAAGAGTCAACTTGTGTACTACTACCCGGCTGTCGCCTAATTCTTTGATCGCTTCGCGCATTTCTCGCGCGTCTATCCGGTCCTCTTTGTCGTTGAACATCTCCCGGCCGCCTTGCTCTCTGTCCGGTCCTGGTCGATGCTGAATGTATTTAACGTGCGCCAATGCTTTGCCAATCGATGCCACTTTGGCGCCGCTGCCTCTTCCTCGCCCTGGTATGTATTTGTGTCTTACTACGATCACGCGCTCAATACTCCCAGAACGCCCGGTTAGTACAGCCCGGTTCTTCGCATTCGGCTTCGCCTGGCTTTATCGATATTCTAGGATCGATTGGAATCTGCCTCGCCGATGGTGGCGCGTGCTCCTTGCACCACAGCCGGTATGCACGTACTCGCCCTTTCGGTGGGTCTGGTATTGCCTTCTTTGGTCGTGGCGCTCTTCGTGCTCGCTTCTTTTGCTTTTCGTCGCTCATTGCCCCTTCACCTTCTTCTTCATCGCCTCTACTACTTCGCGCTCGTCTTTTGTCACAGACTGGTTTTGCTTCTGATTCGCTTTCGTCACTGCCGCCTCAAACGCGGCTGCCCCTTCTGCCGTCCCGCTTATCTGCGAATACGAAAGCTCAAATATCGTCCCGACCTGCCGCCCTTGCCTAGCAAGCATCGCGCAGATCCGATTCGTCATACCTTTGATTTCCAGTGCTATCGCTGTCTCTCGCGGCTCGTTCTTTATCTGCTCCTGATTGTCGAGATACCAGAGCACTGCCTCTCTTACTACCTCTGACTTCGTTTTCTTCTCCAACTTCGCCAGCTCGTCCACGCGCTTGAAGTCTTCCCGCCTCAGCTTCGTCTCTACCTTCGGCTTAAATTCTCGTTTTTTTGACTCTGTCATGAGCCGCTACCTCTAGTGCCGCATATACTGTTATTATACATTAGAGCCTATAACCAGCTCCAATTCCAAATCTGAGCCTGTCTGTAGACAGTCAGCGTGTGAGCATCCTACGGATGCGAGCCCGCGCTTTCATCTTGCCTTACGGCTCCCATGATGCAAATGGGAGATCGTACCTCCTATGGTACTACCTGCGGGCGTCTACAGCTACATGTAATTTTGATGTAATCGGCGGCACATTAGCGGCACAGTGGAGCACAAACCTGCATACAGCCCATCAGTTGGCACTTTTAACGTGCTCTACTTCCCTGGTCGCTCCTAGCGACAAATGATGCTAATTGCCTAGATTGGCTTGCCATGCCTGTCTACAATTTGGTGGTCCTCTTACATCGCGACCAAGGAGAATCCCTAAATGCTTACCTAGCAATTGTCTACATCCACTACGAGCCTCATTTTTTGGCGCTTGAGTGACAATCGAAAACCAGAAAAGCCTTACACAGCACTGTAGACAAGCTGATGTAATCGCAGGAGCACTTGCGGTAGGTTGATGTAAGGAAACCTCTAAATACTTACCCAGTGGAGATAAACACCTTACATCAACAAGTGGAGATCCGCATAAGGGCTCCTCGATCAGCGAAAATTCATCTGCTAATCCCGATGAATAGCCTAGTCTGACTGTTGTCAAGAATTTATAATCAGTAGTGTCGGAGGCTATCTTTTTGTTTTTGCTTTTCGCTCCAAAGGAAGCCAGGGCAACTACTGTAGAAGCTGCACCCTCGCGCTCTTTGATACCACCCACGATGGCATTAGTATAACAGACAAAGCTGCCAGCATGTTCTAAGCCGCCGCTTCCTGGTTCGGAGCCCCCCGCAGCGCCTGACCCTCTGCCTGAAAACCTGCGAACAAGGGCCCCGGCGTCAAGGCTTGCGAAGCAACCCGCAGGGCTTGGGCTTGATGCTGGGTGTTCGCTGGTAGGCTTTGAGCCAGGCAGAAGTAAGGGGGGCGTTATGACAATAGGCGCTAGCTCCCCAGAGAAAGTGTCATCCCAAACATCACGAACAGTCACTGTAATCTGAGCTGGTTGGCCAGGTAGGTCAGTTTGCCGTGAGTCTCCCAAACAGGGCCGATCTAAAAATTCTTTTTCCGAACCAGGGGCAGTACCCCCCGCCCCTATAAGATCTAAAAAAGGGTTCTGATCGCCTGCGGCCCTTGGCAATGCCACCACCGGCGATATCCCCCAGATATCCAAATGGCGCTTAACGGTGTGATAGCTGCAACCAGTCAACCGCATTATTTGTCGTCCAGTTACCCGACGGCCTTTATCGATCAGCTCTTGTACCGCCGCCTCGATCTTCTCCCTCGCCTGTGCCGCCCGGCCGTCGTTGCCCTTTCTCAAGTCCTCAGGGGTCCATGTCCGGCCCGTCGATTTGGATAGGGCTATAAGGCGCTCTATTGAACGTTCCGTGAGCTGGTAAGGTTCTCTTACCTGGAAGGCTCCAGATGGTCGCCGCCACTTCACAGCCCGCCTGATCTGCGCCTCTACCTTCCGCCAGTTGCCTCGATTTATGTGATTACAGAACCCATTATGGTTCTTCTGCAACCAGGCCAGAATCAGCCGGTAGCGCCCCTCGTCGTTCCATTCACCTGGCAGTGCCGGCAAGCCGCCGGCGCCGGCGAAATTATCGCCATGCCACAAATAGTGCTCAATGGCCAGGATCGCGTCATGGCGTTGTCCGTTCTTGCTTAAGCCTTCCTGCCAGTATTGGCGCCCATCTTGGTATTTCTCAGGAATTAGCCGGTAATTAAAGAAGTCGTCAAAACCCTCTGTATCAATGGCTTTGTTATGCGCCTGGGGGCTAACGCCCTGGCTGACACGTTTTGCCTCTAATTGACTTCCTATGCGGTTCTTCGCTTCGCTCCAATTTCTTTTGTTTTCTTCCAGGTCATTGAGGAAGTCGGCTAGCGCCTCATCTCTTTTACATTCTTCTCGTCTTCGAATTACGTTGCCGCTGTCGTCCAGCCAACCAAAACCGCTCTGCAAGGGCAATCTAAGCCCCATGCCACTCGGGAAGACTTCTAATACTCCGTTGCGGATCTCATAGCCATGACCGTACAGCCACTTTTTCAAAGTTTCTCTAATATCGTTGCTGTCGGTCCAATCATCCAAGAATATGTAAAGGTGCCAGCCGCCTGAGTCGCTGGATTGATAAGGCTTTGCTTGCAGTCCGACTGCAGCTAATTTTTCCTGCAGTTTTTGCAGCTCGGCCGCCTGGTGGTATCTACTCCCCTTATCTATGTCCAGGACAGCAAATTTAGTTTGCTCACCCCAGCGAAGCCCCCAGAGATTTTTTTCAGTCCCGGCTATAGCGCTCAGGATCGTCTCGTCTGTGACAGGCCAGTGCTTGCTTACCGTCGTCCATGTCTTACAACCCGGCGGCCGCAATATGCCTTGTACGCGATTTGGATACAACGACAAATATCTAGCAGCCACCACCTGCGGTGCTGGCCCTGGATTAATTCTTTTAGCTAACTTTTGATCCTGAAGTCTCGAAAGCCCTTCTAGGACCGCTTTGGCTCCGGTCGTCTTTGCTCCTTGCCCTTTTGCAAGCAAGCTTGACTGACCGCCTTATCCCTAGTATCCTTTCTCTCATGTCCGAGGGGAAATCCTTCCAAGAAAACTCCCGAACCGAAAAATTGAATATGCGTTCTAGGGCAGAGATGGTAAGTCTTTGCTTTTCCGCATCTGGGCAGCCGTCTAGGCTGTTCTTTTGTTTTTAGCGACTATATTCCTTTGATATTCTTTGCATAACAGCACCATGTATGGTGGCAGTTATGCCAATCAAGAGTATATGATCGTTGAAGAGAAAATGCTAGCGTCCCTTGAAGAACCAGGTGGAAAATTGCGTCCATCTGCCGGGCTTATGCTGGCTGTCAGTCAGCAGTTTGATTTGCTCTCGCTCATTTTCTAACTGCGATTCGAGATAGCCATTTCGAAAAGCCGCTGCTTGTATTTCTCTTTGCGCTTCTAAAACTTTATTGTTCAACTCAAGCTTCAGGTCGGCTATTTGTTGGCGTAATTCAGTCACCAATAGATCATCTGCTTGAGCCGGGTGGGGCTGGTCAGGGGTGGCTAGGCCCTGGTCTGAGCTGGCCTGGCTTGTGCTGGACTGGGGTTCAGAACAGCAAACTCGCCACTCCGGCCCGAACTGACCTTGTACCTTATAGCCACTGAGAGAGCCCTTCTGAAGTCTTCTAAGAACGGTTCGTGCGCTAACACCGATTAACTTAGCAGCCTCGTCGACAGTGACACTTACGCTAGTCTGGTCAGGGGTGGCTAGGCCCTGGTCTGAGCTGGCCTGGCTTGTGCTGGCCTGGGGTTCAAACAAATCTTCCAGCCCTTCGGTAGCAGCTGCGTCAATCGTCTGATAATCACGGGCGGTATCACTCATGCAAAGAGTATATGAGTGAGCGATCTGACTGACAACGCTTGACTAGCCAGTGGCATTCTATACTTGAACGATGGGAGAGCAAACCAAGCAAAAAAAATCATATCGGGGCTGGCTTATTGCCTTTTTTGCGCCTTGCTTACTTTCAGGAGCGCTCGGTGCATGGCTTGGACAGGGCGAATTCGTAGAGAGTATTGGAAAAAACTATTCACTGTTTGGTAAAGTCCCAGGTCAATTGGATGCTTTTGCAATGTCCTCTGAATTTTTCGTGATAATCGGTTTGCCGTCCGGTCTGCTCGGATTGGGAGTTTATGCTATTTACCGTTTTCTGCGTCGTGGATCTTCTGCAACCAAACACTGATGTTATGGGCATGTGGAGACTTGTCCAGGCGTTCTTTCGGTGGCAGTAACTCGTGCCCTTCTTTAGGTTTTTGAGGCGGTAAGTCAGGATTGAAGCCATATCCAAGAGTTTGTTCGTTGATTGGATAGTGGTTACGATTGTACATTCCAACATTGTGAGCCAGATTGGCAGCTACCAACAAAGGCAATTCTTGAGGATTAGAGAGACTTTCAAGGATTTTTTCGTTGCTCATTTTTAAGTACTTCGCTAAAGGATTACTCGACCGGTCACCTTTATCAACCTCTTTCTGAAAGTCCTTTGCTAAGTCCTGTACTCCTTTGACGGAGATTTGGGAATACCCAATGGTAACTTCGCCAGTTTTGCCGTAGCCATGCGCAGCCCCCGCAACTGAGCTCAGTTGCGGGGGCTGCGCATGGCTACGGCAAAACTGGCG
>SBAT01000100.1 GCA_005240105.1 Chloroflexota bacterium | reverse complement strand
GTTAACCACGGCTCCACTCGAATCCATGGCCACTTTTACCCGCACTTTCTCGCCGGCAGATAAGACAACATCCTGCCATTTTCGCTCGGCAAAGAGCCTTCTACAGATATGACTGCGAACACCAAGCGTAGTTGTCTCGGCAAGAATAATCTCCTGCATTTTTCGTTGATCTGGAACACGACAGACGACGGAGACAAGGCTGCCGCTGCGACCCTTCTTCATCGTGCAGTGGATAACCGACACATCCAACGCCCCTTGCGCGAATAACTTTTCCACAGCGTACGACAGTACTTGCGGCGACATGTCATCAATATTGGCTTCAACTACAGCCACATCTTCTTCGCTGTATTCAGACGGAGCCTCAGACGAATCACCAACACCAATCACAACGCGACTGACGTTGGGCCACGCCTTCGGCTCGTATGTGCCGGCGCCATATCCTACCGACTGCATCTGCATTGCCGGGCAAGCGCCCCATGCTGTGCCAACAGTCACAAGTATTGCAGCGCCTGTTGGAGTGAGGCATTCATAATCAATAGGTGATTCTTTCACAGGCGCATGTACTGACGCCAACAGATTCAGTACAGCCGGTCCAGGTATAGGAAACAGACCATGTTCTGTCTTAATACATCCGGTACCCACAGGCACACTGGAAACAACCGATTTCTCAATGCCCAATAAGTCATAAGCAACAGCAAATCCAACAATGTCCACTATGGCATCAATGGCGCCAACTTCATGAAAATGAACCTCGTCAATATCCATGCCATGCACTTTGGATTCAGCAATAGCCAAGTTACGAAAGATTTTCGCTGCTAATTCTTTAGCCTTGTTAGAAATATTGGAACGTTCAATTATCGAGAGAATCTCGCTCAAGTGTCTTTCTTCATGCTGATCGTCAAAGTGAACAGACACTTTTTTTCCGGTGATATTGCCTTTTATGACATCACTTACATCCACCTTGAACGAACCTGCCGGCAAAGCCAGTTTGCCCATTTCGTTAAACCATAAACGCTCGTCAATGCCACAGTCTTTCATTGCAGCAAGCAGAGCCCCCAGGAGCATGTCTCCGGCTGCACCAAACTGACAATCGAAATAAGCTATCTTCACTTAACATGCCTTTCAAATTGATTGATCAATCGCACAGCAGCCACTGCCGCACCAAATCCATTATCTATATTCACAACGGTAATTCCGGCCGAACAACTATTGAGCATCGACAATAAAGCTGCCAATCCATCAAAACTTGCTCCATAACCAACAGATGTCGGCACAGCAATGACCGGACAAGATACAAGTCCTCCCACAACACTGGGCAAGGCCCCATCCATGCCGGCTATGACAACAATTACATCAGCTGTCGCTAAAGAATCCATTCTGGCAAGAAGCCGCTGCAGTCCGGAGACGCCAACATCAACTATCACTTCGTTATCTATGCCGCAGGCCGACAACATGACCTCGACTTCGCTAGCAACCTTCAAATCGGCAGTGCCTGCACTAACAACTGCAACCTTAAAGCCCTGCTTACGGTTAGGGAACGTACCAACGGTTACGATGCCGGCGTTCTCGAAATACTTCGCATCAGCGTGGGCATTGAGAATTGCTTGTGCCTTATCCGGCGAGATCCTAGTTGCCACAACAACTTGATTGTGTGATTTCAGCTTGCCAACAATTTCAATTATCTGCTCGGCTGTTTTGCCTTCACCAAAAATCACTTCCGGCAAACCCTGGCGAAGATATCTATGCGTATCAAGACAAGCAAAATCCAGTTGCTCGAAAGGCATTGTTCTCAGCTTCTCCATTCCTTCATCGGCAGAAATCTGATTGTCTTTTACACCGTTGAGCAGATCGAGTAGCGCTACCTTGTCCATACAAGTCCGCCGCTTAGCAAATTAGCATTTCCCCGACGATAGCCATTCTTGTCAATTTGCACATCGGTGAATCCAAGGCTTTTCAAATGCGCTTCAATCGAAGACACAAGATCCACATCCGATACTAGAGCCGGCACTTCCGCCGCCCCAACTTCAACAATTGCCGAGTTATCCTTCAACCTCACACGCACTTGATTAAACCCAAGCGATCGAACAAAAGACTCCGCTCTATCAACGAGCCTTAGTTTAGCCGGTGTAATGGTTTCAAACGTTGCCACGCGCGAGGACAAGCAAGCCATCTGTGGTCTGTCCCAGGAAGGCAAATTAGCTTTCCTGGCCAAAACCCTAATCTCTTCTTTACTTAATCCTGCCTTTTGCAGCGGGCTGGATACATTTCTCTCTCTTGCCGCCTTATGTCCTGGGCGGAAGTCCATCATATCGTCCACGTTGGCGCCATAGGCAAGATGTTCAACGCCAAGCTCTTCAGCAAGTACTTCCAACTCTTCAAACAAAGTACTTTTGCAAAAATAGCAACGCATCTGATCATTTTTTAGATACTCGGACTTCTTAACCTCATTGGTTTCGATTTCCATTAAACGCCAATTAAATAGTGACGCCTGCTGCCTGGCAAAATTCAATTCATCAACTGCCAAACTAGGCGATACGGCAATGACAATTTTGGCATTTGTTGATAAGCATTTCCGAGCGTAGTATGCCAATACCGAACTATCAACACCGCCTGAATAGGCAACAATCACGCTATTCATTTCCGTGAGCAAAAGCTCAAGAAGCAATTCTTTTTCTCTCAGTACTTTTAAGTTCATGCGCTAAATATCACGTCTGCCTTCTAAAGCTTTTGCTAGAGTCACATCGTCCGCATATTCAAGGTCGCCTCCAACAGGCAAACCAAAAGCAATACGCGAGACGCGGGTTCCAAGCGGGCGTAAAAGTTGATTCAAATACAAGACTGTTGCATCACCCTCAATGGTCGGGTTAATGGCTAAGATTACTTCGTTAATTTGCCCCTCGCCAATACGCCTGAGCAATTCACGAATTGTCAGCTCATCAGGACCTTTCCCTTCAAGAGGTGAAATAAGTCCAGTGAGTACATGATAAAGCCCACGGAATTCAGCACTTCTCTCGAGCGCTATCACGTCTCGCGGTTCAGCAACAACGCAAATTAGATGCTGGTCACGCTTGGAGTTCTGACAAATTTCACACGGGTCTTGTGCTGTTAAGTGAAAGCACTGAGTGCAGTTCTTGACCTTTTCTTTCGCTTCAACAATTGAATCGGCAATTTCACGAACGGCCGACATGTCCAAATCAAGCACATAAAACGCCATGCGCTGGGCCGACTTTGGCCCAACGCCTGGAAATTTTTGGAACTGCTCGATTAGCTTGGCTAAAGGCCGAGTAAAGTACATCAGCTACTACTAGAAGCCCATGCCCGGCGGCAAGTTCATGCCTTTTGTAATACTGCCGGTTCTAGTACGCATCAATTCCTGCGCTTTGTTGGATGCGTCAGTGATAGCAGCTAATACTAGATCCTCAAGAGTTTCAACGTCGTTCGGATCAACAGCTTCGGGCTTAATCTTCACAGCCTTGAACTCACACATGCCATTGCATGTGATTGTAACTGCTCCGCCGCCGGACGTGCCGTCAACCGACGTGTTAGCCAGTTCCTTTTGCATCGAACCCATGTCTTCTTGCATCTTCTTGAGCGAGGCTTGGGCATCGCGCATCATTTTGCCGAAATCTTGTTGCATTTCCTTCTCCAAATACTTAAACGTGGTCCCTAGATTATCCCAAATTCGCGCCTACAAGTAGCGTGCTACTGGCAACAATAAGCCTGCGTAAAACTTTCTTAAGAAGTGGAGATTTCATTGGTTGCATTTATCATAAATAGATGTAGGCTTAAATTGTCGAACTCTATGTAGTCGCTGGGGAGCCTCTGGAAACAAACTGAGGTCTTTGAAATCATGCAAGATATCGAAGCAATCATGGACGATGGCAGCTTGGCTTCCGATGATCGTGAAGCCGTGAAACAGCACATCTGGGATCTGGTCGTTTACGCGCTCAAGCGCTTTGTGCTTTTCGTGTCCTTCGGTCCAGGAATTTTGGGTGTATTGTGGGCAATTGGCAAAATTTTCAGACGTTAAAGCAAGATCCGGTTGCTGCTTTTGCTAAGCGCAATCCTGCCTTCTATAGTCGTTATGCCGGCATGGATGACGAATTTGGCTTCAACATGGAAACCTTTGCCAAGTGGGAGCCGCTTTTCCGCTTTTGTTATGAAGACTATTTCAAAGTCCGCGTACATGGCATCGAGAATCTTCCTGGAGACGGTCGGGCATTGCTCTTCGGCAATCACTCCGGATTGATTCCTCTGGATGGCGCCATGCTGACGATGGCCATGTGCAGTAAGGTCCCACGACCCAGGCGCGTGCGCTACCTTGCCACTGACTGGTTTTTCACCGTGCCTGGAATTGGTCCCTGGATTCAACACACCGGACAAGTTAGAGCTTCGATGGAAAACGCCACGAAGCTGCTCAATCAAGATGAGCTCGTCGGTATATATCCCGAAGGATTGCGCGGGGTCGGCAAGAATTTTGATGAACGCTATCGATTGATTGATTTCCATCCCGGCTTTGTTCAACTAGCAATTGCCACGCAAACACCTCTAATTCCTGTTGCCACAATTGGCGGCGACGAAATATTTCCCAACTTCGTCAACTTGAAGCAAGTTGCTCAGTTCACGAAGATGCCGTTTTTCCCAGTAACACTCGGATTCCCATGGCTGCCTTTCCCATTAAACCTAATGCCATTGCCTGTCAGATGGCTTATCAAAGTCAGCAAACCAATTGATCTTGGCTATCCTGCCGAAAAATCAACCGACCGCAAACTAGCCTTAAAAATCGCTCGTGAATTGCAATACGACATCCAGCGCCAATTGAATCAGCTATTGCGCGAGCGCAAATCGCTTTTCACCGAGTGGGACGACGAAGAATC
>SBAT01000190.1 GCA_005240105.1 Chloroflexota bacterium | reverse complement strand
TGTTAAGACAGCGGAAAGATACAAAGTTGGTTTGGCAAACATCGTGAACTTGTCGGAAGCAGAACGCATCCTGGCGAGGGCAGAGGTCGACGATGCCATAGCGCAAGTGCGTGTGTGGAAAGCAATTCTTGCCACGGGTTATGTGCAGGGTGATTTGCGTCCGTTCTTGCAACTGGTCAAGACTGCGGAGGGTAAATACCAATGAACCTCATCGGCGGATCGCTTAAACGACCAATAAGTGTAATAGTGGCTGTCATTTCAATTGCTCTTGTGGCTGTTATGGCTTTGCGTTCCATGCGCCAGGACGTTTTCCCCGACCTGAACATCCCAGCAATTTATGTAATTCAAGGCTATGGCGGCATGGCTCCGGACCAGATGGAGGGTTATCTCACATCGGTGTATGAGCTTTTCTTCCTCTATGTGCCAGGCATCGAGCATGTTGAGTCGCAGTCAATTCAAAACGTCGCACTGATCAAAATTTATTTCCAACCTGATACTGATATGGCCGAAGCAATGGCCATGGTGGTAGCTATGTGCAACCGAGCTACCAGTCTTATGCCCAATGGCACACTTAACCCATTTGTGTTGAGGTTTGACGCCGGTACATTGCCTGTCGGTGAGCTTGTGCTTTCATCGCCTACGGAAACAGTGGATAAGATCCAGGATTTGGCATATGTCCGCATTAGAACCCAATTAGCAACCGTGCCGGGTGCGCAGGCTCCGCCGCCATTTGGGGGCAACATCCGCTCAATTATTATCAATGTCGATGCAAATAAACTGAGACGATACAACATATCTGGCAACGAAATAATCAATACGCTTGCTACAGGCAACGTGGTTATCCCTGCCGGCAACGTAAGAACTGGCGACTTGATGCGCATATCGCCTGTGAATACAGATTTGCCGGATATACACGAATTGGATTACTTGCCGATTCGTACCGGTGCCGGACCGCAGATATTTATTCGAGACGTTGGTGAAGTGATTGACTCTTCGGATATCTTGGCTGGCTATGCGTTATATAACGGCAAACGAACTGTATATCTGCCGGTCGTGAAGAAATCAGATGCTTCGACTGTGTCAGTAGTAAATGCTGTAAGGGCGGCATTGCCTGCCATGCAAGCTGTCTTGCCGAAAGACGTCACCATTAGTTATGAGTTTGACCAATCAAAATATGTGCGCGCAGCAATTGATGACGTTCTCTATGAAGGGCTAATGGGAACCATCCTGCCGGGCTTGATGATTCTTTTATTCCTGCGCGATTTCAGAGCAACACTTATTGTTGTAACCACAATTCCCTGTTCGTTGCTTGGAGCCTCCGTTGCGCTCTGGGCAATGGGGCAGTCAATCAATATTCAAACCTTGAGTGGCTTGGCGCTGGCTATTGGTATTTTGGTTGATGAAGCAACTGTAAATATTGAGAACATACATACTCACCTGGCGCGGGGCAAGCCGCTTAGTCGATCAGTCCTTGATGCCGGTTCCGAAACCATGGTGCCGCGATTGCTGGCCATGTTGTCGATTATCACAGTATTTATTCCGTCGTTTTTCATGGTGGGCATAACCAAGCACTTGTTTGTGCCGTTGTCTTTGGCTGTCGGCTTTGCCATGTTTTGCTCTTTTGTTTTGTCCAGTACGCTCGTGCCTGTCATGGCAGTATGGCTGCTTAAGCACAAAAAAGAGGAAGATGAGACTAAGGGGCTCATGGCTCGTATAAGAGGCGCGTTGGGGAGTCTTCTGGAAGTGGCAATGCCTGTGAGACCCTTGGTGATTGCAGCATATCTGGCTGTCTGCGCAATTGTTATTCTGGTACTCTTTACCAATATTGGCCGCGAGATGTTCCCTGCCGGCGCTACTGAAGAATTTCGCATTCGTATAACGGCTCCTACTGGAACCAGGGTCGAGACCCTGGAGGGAATAGTTACGAAGAGCGTTGATATTGTGAAAAGAGAAGCCGGTCCCGGTGTAGTTGAAAAAACTCTTGGCTATGCCGGACAGCAGCCGCCGCAATTTGTCATTAGCTCGACATATCTTTGGACATCCGGACCACACCAGGCAGTGATGGACTTTAAATTAAGACCGGGCGCGCATCTAGATCTTGAACCGTTCAAAGAAAAACTGCGCAAGAAATTCAAGGAAGAGTTGCCCAAAGTACTGTTTTCGTTCGAACCCGGAGACATCATCAACCAGGTCATGAACATTGGTTCGACTACTCCAATCGGTGTTATTGTTCGTGGTCACGATCTCCTTGAAGATAGAATCTTTGCTGAGAGAATCATGCGTGAAATGGCCAAGATTCCGTACATAAGAGATCTACAGTTTGGTCAGCCGCAGGAGTACCCAACTTGTGAGATTAAGATCAACAGAGAGCTTGCCGGGCAGTTGGGCCTGACACCGCTTGATATTGGTAATTCACTCACGCCGGCGATGTACTCCAGTAGATATATTCAGAAGAGCTTTTGGAAAGATAGGAACAGCGGAGTTTCTTATCAGGTACAGATCCAGGTCCCCCAAGATCAAATTACTTCCAAGGAGGACATAGAAAACTTTCCCGCAATGCCTAACGGGAAGTTGCAACACCCATTAATTGGTGATGTGGCAAAAGTGGAATATGGGACTTGCTTGGGCGAATACGATCGCTACAACATGATGCGTATGGTAAGCCTGACGGCCAATATTTACGGCAAGGATATGGGCACGGTGGGCGACATGGTCAAGCAGGCAGTCCAGCGAGCAGGTATACCTCCGCGCGGGGTGATAGCCGACGTGAAGGGGCAGGTTCCGCTTCTTAAGTCGACTTTCGATCATTTGTTTAGTGGTCTTGCTTTAGCTGTAGTAGTTGTTTTCCTCATGCTCACAGCCTACTTCCAGGCTCCGCGATTGGTGATGGTGGTTCTTTCCACAGCACCGGCTATTATCTCCGGCATATTGATAATGCTGACAATCACGGGCACGACACTTAACGTACAGTCCTTTATGGGCGCAATTATGGCCATCGGCGTGGGCGTGTCAAACGCTATTTTGTTGGTTGTATTTGCCGAGAAGAACAGATACGAGGGCATGCCTGTGGAAAGAGCAGCCATAGATGCCGCCGAGAAGCGCATGCGCCCAATTATGATGACATCATTTGCTATGATTGCTGGTATGGTGCCCATGGCATTAAGCGATGGACAGGGAGCCTCACTAGCCCGAGCCGTTATCGGCGGGCTGGCAGCATCGACTTTAACGGTGCTGACAATTTTGCCGCTATTTTTTGCGACTATTCAGGCTAAGTTGCCTCTGAAGTCGCCGTCACTACACCCTGATGACCGAGGAGAATAATGAAGTGAAGTTCGCAATTCCCCAAAAGGTGAAGGAAAAACCACTTCTGTCAGGAGCGGTAGTGCTTGGAGTATGCCTCATTGTTTATCTGGGCTTCAAGTTCGGCGTACCGGAAGTAGAGAAGTTTTTTGTCCACCAGCAAGTGGAAACCGTGACGCCACCGGATGTGCCGGCTGTGACCGTTATTTCAAAAACTCTTGAGCGAGTTGACCAACTTCCGGGCGAGATTCAAGCCTATCAAGACGTGGCGATATTTCCCAAAGTACCGGGATTCATTAAGTGGATTGGTGTTGACCGTGGTTCGATAGTAAAAAAGGGCGACTTGATGGTCGTCATGTATGCTCCCGAATATTTGGCTAGACGTAACGAAGCCCAATCAGGATTTTCGCAAGCTAAAGCGCAATTACAAGAAGGACTGTCGCAACTGCAAAGCGCGCGCGCTGAATGGCGGCAAAGTAAAGCTCAATTGTTGTCTGATGACTCAACTTATCAAAGAGTAAAGGCGGCATCACTAGTACCTGGAGTTGTTGCTAGCAATGATGTGATTGTCCTTGGACAAACAGTTGATGTTGATCGTGAAAACGTAAAGACCTGGGAAAGCAAAGTCTTAGCGGCGGAATCACAAGTTGACGCGCTCAGAGAAAACGTGAAAGTTGCCCAACACGGATTTGAGAATTACAAAGACTTTGCGGATTACTTAAACATCTATGCGCCCTTCGACGGCTATATCACCAAGCGTGACATGCACGTAGGCAGCTTCGTCGGACCATTAGGCAATGGAGCATATCCGGAGATAGTGCGTATTCAACAGCTGGATCTTTTGAGAATCGTTACTCCTGTTCCAGAAATAAACACAGCGGGCGTTCTCCCTGGTGCCAAAGTGGAATTTACTGTTTCCACTTTTCCTGGCCGTCGTTTAGTTGGCACGGTTGCCCGACTAGGTAATTATCTTGAGCAAAAGACACGGACAATGCCTGTGGAGTTGAACTACTTCAACCCCGATTACAAAGTTCTCCCCGGAATGTTCTGCGAAGTCTAT
>SBAT01000193.1 GCA_005240105.1 Chloroflexota bacterium | reverse complement strand
TGCGGCTGGACTACTGCAGTCAATAGCCCAAAGTCAAAAGACGGGCGTGCTTACCGTGCAGGCTAAGGACGGCGCGCAATTCTGGATGTTGTTTGAAGTTGGAAAACCAGTGCAGGCGCGCATGGGCAAACTTGCCGGTAATGCGTCGGTGACGGAATTTTTGGTCACCTTTGAGGTGGAAGAGGGCAAATTTAACTTCCGGGAAGTTGTGCAAAGCGAGTCGAATATGCGCTTGGCGCGGCTTGATGACTCGTATAATGTCACGCGTGGATTAGACCGCTGCTTGATGGATGGTGCGTTGGCCACGGACAACTACAATGCGTCTTTGGCAATCGTGCCGACTACGGAATTGCTTGTCATGCCTATTGGACGTGATGAGTTTGTCACTAAGTGGAACGGGTTGGCAGGGCTTGAAGATCCGCCGAGTCCGGAAGAATTTGACGTAATGGGTGAGATTGTAAAACGTGCGGATGGTAATCATAGTTTGACGCAGATATTTAAGGACTTGCAGCCGAAGCAGTCACATTTGCTGTACCGCGCCGCGGCGCTCTTGGTGCAACACGGCTTGTTGCAAACACGCCCGTTGGCGGCGAAGGTTTAGTTTTCTTTGTCATTCCGATGTTTTTTTCTTTGTCATTCCGAGCGCTAGCGAGGAATCTGCCGCAGCTATCCATGTTCGTGTTGATCAACTCGAGCGACGAACCCTTGGGGTAGATTCTTCACTTCGTTCAGAATGACAAAACTAGGGAGTTCATGATGACAAATACCAGAACTACGCCGAAGGCGCGGGACCTCGGCGGTCCAAGTGTTTCTGCAAGATGATGGCAGCAGCTTGGCGGTCGATCATGTCTTTGTTGTGTCCAGTCTTCACGCCTTGTAGTGTGAGCGTGCGGATTGCCGACACAGTTGTAAGTCTCTCGTCTTCGTAGATGATCGGCAACCCTGTAGCGCGAGCTAACTTGCGCGCGAAGGCTTGCACTCTTTGAGCCTGGTCACCAACGGAGCCGTCCATGTTTTTAGGCAACCCCACGACGATTTCTATAGCACAATGCCGCTTGGCAATTTCCGATATCTCAAAGATATCGGTGCGCATATTTTTGCGTTCTAAAGTTTGAATTCCCGCAGCTGTTATGCCAAGTGGATCGGAGATGGCGATGCCAATGCGGCTGTCGCCAACGTCAAGTCCCATAATACGCGGCACGTTGCTCATAACAGTTAGATCTTACTATAATATCGCTCTATGAAAATTTATTTGATTCGACATGGCATTGCCTCACAACGTATCGGCGGCGAAATAACGGACGATAGTCAGCGTCCGCTTACGGATGAAGGACGCACGGAGACCAAAATAGTTGGTTTGGCGCTGAAGCGAATTGGTGCGAAGCCGGACTTGATCGTCAGCAGCTCGCTAGTTAGAGCTCGGCAGACAGCGGAAATTCTCGCTGAGGTATTTGGTGTCACAAGAGACGTGAAAGTATGTGATGCGCTGGCGCCCGGTGGGACGGCAAGTGATTTATACAAGTATCTTCGGGAACACAAAAGTGTTGAGCAGGTATTTCTTGTTGGACACGAACCTGATATGGGACGCCTTGCCGGCACCATGCTCTGGTCTGGTCCGGAATTAGACATTCCATTTAAGAAGGCAGGCGTTTGTCGCATAGATGTGACGAGTATTCCGCCGACGTCACCTGGGACGCTTAAGTGGTTTATTACGCCGAAAATTTGCGGGGCGATTACGGGGAAATAACGGGCACTTTGTCATTCTGACGCCCCCTATTTTTGTCATTCCGACCGAGCGAAGCGAGTGGAGGAATCTTCCGCAACGGACCTACGTTCAAGTAGACGACAAGAACCTAATTAACCCACGGAAGATCGACTTCAGCACCTGCGGTGCTTACGCTCGAAATGACAAAGGGTAAATTGGTCAGAATGACAAAGGGTTCTTCGGACAAAGGAATTACTCGTACCGCTGCCCGTTGAGCTCGATGTAGCCGCCGGGGTGGATTTTGCCTATTGAATGGTGAGTCCAGTGGATGACGCCGCCTTTTTCGTTCCAAATGTATTCGCCGCAGATTTTTAGCTGATCGCCTACCTGAATGGGAACTCTCGGTGCCAGACGAGTATCATGGGCTATTAATATTGATGACCCGTTTTGTAGGGCAATCAAGAAGCGCTCGTGGGGAATACCCTGAGTGTCGTCAGGGAGGAGTTTCAGTACCGGAGCAACAATTGTCACCTGCACATGCCTTAAACGCTGTGCCTGGGCATCTAATACCTGCTGCTGGTCTAAGTTAGTAGCCTCAAGGGTTTCAGCGCCCCGGAGCGAGCAAGAAGCTACCGGAAAGGTTAGAAAGATCGATAATAGGAAAACAAAGGGGTTTTTTAGCCGCATTTTTTGATTACCGGTTGCCTGGAAGCCAATTTTATACCATCATAGATACCATGATCTCATCCATCTACCTAAGCGGAAGTACTATCGACCCGGGACAATTCCCGGCAGATCAGGCACTTTTGCCTGATTGGCGCTCTAAGGCGACAACCAGGCTGCAGCAAAGCGGCTTCAGGGTCTTGAACCCGTTGGAGTTTGCCTTTTTTGCTGATGAGAGAGACCTGGCCATTGAAAGAAGAGTTCGCCAATCTCTTAATTTAATAGATCAGTGTGATGCCCTGTTAGCAAACCTGAATAAGCCTAGCTATGGGACAGCTATGGAGATGTTTTACGCCTACCGGAGAGGCAAAATGGTGACGGTTGTCGGGCAGTCGCCATTTTCACCCT
>SBAT01000314.1 GCA_005240105.1 Chloroflexota bacterium | reverse complement strand
GGACTAATGTTCAGGCCGACTTTCAAGTCCGCGAACTTTGGCAGGCTAGGCATTTCCGCCAGGCGGACTTGTTGCCATCGATCAACTTGACTCGCGTAGTGACACCGAATTTTATTTTGTTTGGCAGCGCGTTGCTTCAGTTAAGAAGCCAATATTATTTCGGTGGCAATTTCAGAGAAATTGATCCATTCTTTTCCGGTGGCTTTTTATATCGTCGTAAGCAGTGGTCTTTTACTGCTACCACTACCTACGTTAATAACTTTAGAAATAGAGAAGCTATTCCGCCAATCAACAACCAGTCAATGATTGCAGATTTTGAATTGTCGCGTCCTGTGTCTTCGCGATTTCCTAGCATGGTCAGCTTCATCCGTGCAGAACCAGTGTGGAACTGGGGCGCACCAGGCAACCCGCCAGGACTGAGTGGATTTGACTTTCGTCTCTTTGGCGGTGTGCGGGTGGCCGTTACCAAGCCGGCGTATAATTCCGCTGTCGACAATTTGATAAAGCAGATCCAGGAGTCCGAGCAAGAATCTAATCCTACAACGCCACCCACTGAGCCGAAACAAACAAGTGAGCTGTCCCCAGCTCCCCTGACAACTTCGCATGGTCCATTGCTTCTGACGATGGATTCAACATCAACCATTCACGATGTAGTTGCTAATTAACCTACTCGTCGGTAGCTTCTAATTGACGGATTACTTCGCGTGCGCTTGCTGCTCTGCCCAAGACTTCGCTGTTTTTCAAAGTGTGATGCTGAGACTGAGCTTGTATTGCAAAAGGCACAATAGCCAAAACAATAAAAGCTATAACTGCTAAAATCGGATACACCTTAGGATTCATTGTCCCTTCCCTCTTGCTGTTGGAGGGCTTCTGACCCTGCCTATACCAGGCTATTACCGGGACGTGCAAGATTCGTGGAAGAAGTGAAATTAGAAGGGCAGCTATCTGGACAAACTATGTGACTGAGAACGACCCATCATTACTGGATGGTGTTTTTTGGCAACGACCGGCACTGTAACAACGTGCGGCACTGGGCGTCTCGCTAGTCTCAGCAACTGCTCATGCGTTGCCTCGTTGACACGACTTACCAGTCCTATTTGTTTCATGAGGATGATAGTTAGCCAGGACATGTCAAATTCAAAAAAGCGCATGCCGGTTTTTGCAGAGCCCGGACTGGCGTGGTGGTTGTTGTGCCAACCTTCGCCCATGGCCAATACTGCTACCCACCAGACATTGACGCTATCGTCTTGGGTGGCATAGGTCTTGTAGCCTAATTTTGGTATGTGACAAACAACATTCAGCATTAGCGGTATCTGCAACACGGCAAAGCCGGCGAGAATACTGGCTAAGGCAATTTGCCATCCGAACAAAGCCAGTAATACCACTCGAAATAACATACCGATGAAAAAAGCTGTTTTGTGAGCTTTGCCCCAGTCGCCACCTCTATCGAGAAACTTATACAGCGGATCGTCAACCAAATCTTTAGCTTGAGTTTGTGGATCAATGTGACTTTCATACTTACGGCGTTTTATCCAGCCGTTGTGTGCTTTTCCCAGACCATATCTAGGAGAATGCGGATCAAGTGCTGTGTCAGTGTATTTGTGGTGTGCGCGATGAATAGTAGCCCACCAGATAGGCGAGCCTTCAAAGGCTAAATAACCAGCCATAACCCAAAAGTATTCGACAAATTTAGGACAGGAAAACGAACGATGTGATATCAGTCGATGATAGCCAACCGTAACGCCTAAGGCGTGCCAGATGTAGAAAGCGACGAAGGCAATGGCAAATGAAAGCATGAATTTATTTCCTTAGGCTATAGAAGCACTGGAGTTAACGGTATAGAGCTGATTCGGGACGTCCTCGTCGGATGTCCTGACTCCTTTCACTTTGCTCAATGAACTTGTCGGTCCATTTGTCGGTCATTAGTGAGTCGAGAAATTGTTCGAGTGTTTCCGGCACTTCGGCAACCTGCAGCACTCTGCGATTGTCGTCGTCGGGACCGGGATATTGATTCCAGGTAAGTCTGTCGATTTCCATGCCCTGGCGATTGTAAAAATTGAGCAGCGCCAGCCCGACTTCTTTGGATACTTGCGCTTTATCTTTTACTTGCCAGTCACGCAGAATAGTTCTGCCGATGCCAATTAAGTAATAGGCACGCTCTTTTTCAAATTTGGGCTCGTCTATGAAATAAGCCCAGGTGGTCTCATCGACGTTATCTAAATAGGGCTCGCAACGAATCTGGAAAAGCCGTCCTGAGGTCGATGTCACGGATGTTGGACCAAAGCCGGAGCCCATCATGTGGATTTCGATTACCCGCAGGATGTGAGCATTGAAGCTAATACCCTTCTTGTCGGCCTGTAATTGCAGGCGTTTGCGGTACTCATCAGGGATTCGCAGGCTAATATTGGTGGTCTTTTGTTTGTCTTCGCGCATTTTGTAGTTGCATGAGTGCAGTTTGTAATCGTTATGGTAACACGTGCAGTCAAGCTTGCGTAGGCCGG
>SBAT01000133.1 GCA_005240105.1 Chloroflexota bacterium | reverse complement strand
GCCTAAACACCATGCCTTCTATGCACAATCATATTATAGTTTGCAATTAATGAATTCATAAATGAGAGGTAAGCGTCCGGGGAAACCACCGGTTGGTGATCAGTGGTGAGTTCTATTTTAGCGGTATAACGTTAGTTGCGGATGACTGAGGCGCTGGGGTTTCTATCTTTCTCAAGAAACTCGGTGATAGATTCCAGCGATGACCGTCCTCGGCAATGACGGTGACGGAGCGCTTGTTGTAACGGATTAATACTCCGGTTACTGCGCGTCCGTCTTCGCTCTGGAAACCGACGCGCTCACCGATGGAGAAGTTGAGCATCTGGCGATGGGCACGCATCTGGTGCAGAAACCGTAATCGCTCGACAACACGGCGATTCAGATCAACGAGCTCGGCTTCGGTTAGTTTGTCAATGTCGATGTTCATGGTTGTCTAGTCCTTCCTCTGTCATAACCACGCTGATGTTGATCGGCACATTATCAGCGGGGTGAGGTGTCCAATTCCACGGTAATAGTTTCTCGAGTTGATGGTCCGGTAAGGTGGGCAACCGCGTAAAGATGTCCTTGAAGTAGGCATAGGGATCGATGTGATTGAGTTTGCAAGTCTCAATGAGACTGTACATCAAGGCCGCTCGATGTCCCCCGTTATCGCTGCCAGCAAATAGATAATTCTTTCTTCCCAAGGCAACACCGCGGATTGTGCGCTCGACGGGGTTGTTATCAATGTTGACTTCACCGTGATCGAGATAAAGTCTCAAGGCTTGCCAGCGGCCCAGGGTGTAGCCTACCGCAGCCGCCAAACTACTGCGCCCCGGTAGTTGCTGCAAGGTGTTCTCTAGCCAACACTTGAAATCATCGAGTATGGGGCCTGCCCGTTGGCGCCGGAGCTGCACACGTTCCTCAGCCGGAAGCGATTTGAGTTCGGTTTCTATCCGGTAGAGCTCGGCGATATCTTTAAGGGCATGCAACGCGGTTGGTGAGCGGGTGGCTTCATAAACTTCCTTGAACTTGCGCCGGCAATGGGCCAGACAACCCGCTTCGATAATATCTTCACGCCGGATGATCGGGTTGTAACCACTGTACCCGTCTATCTGTAAAATACCGCGGAAGTTCTGGAGGAAAGCACTCGGCCATTGTTGTGCGCGGGTCGGCGCATAATCAAAGACCACCGCTTGAATAGGGTTCCAGGGACCGGTGCGGTAAGCCCAGAGATAACCTCGCTTGGTCTTCCCCGTCCCCGGCGCTAAAACCGGCACCGGTGTTTCATCGGCTTGAAGATAGGATTGACTAAGAAAGGTTCGATGCATCGCCGCGACCAACGGCTCGACCACCACGCCCAAGTAACCCACCCAACCCGCACGGGTGGATCGGGCGATGTGAATGCCTTGATTCGCATCGATGACTTCCTGACGATGTAATGGCAGATGATAAGCGTATTTCGAGACCACTACATGGGCACAGAGTCCGGGTGCTGGCAACCCCTTATCGATGACTTGCGCCGGCAACGGCGCGGTTACCACCGTTTCGCAGTGACGGCAGGTGTATTTAGGTCGAATGTGCCGATGCACGAGAAATTGCGCCGGCACATAATCGAGCTGCTCGCACACCTCTTCACCAAATTGGACCAGTGTATTCCCACAATCGCTACAGCATTTCGCTTCAAGATCATAGCGATGATCGATGCGCGGTAAATTCGCCGGCAAGGGCGAGCGCTTGGCCTGGCGTTTCGTACTCGACCGCGGCCGCTCCGGGCGGACTTGATCAAGCTTCTTTTCGGCTTCAGCAATGTCTTCATCCAAACTCATCTGCCAGAGCGTTAGTTGTGCTGAATTGATCTGCTCGGAGGAACTCCCGAAACGCCAGCGTTTCAATCGCGCCAGCTCGAAGACTAACTTCTCAATGTAAGCAGCCTTCGCTTTCAGCTCCACCGTTTGCCGCTCAATGGTGGCTTGATGTTCGTTCGATTGCCGTTCGAGGTGCTGCAGAGAATCAATCAGCGAGAGGGTCAGCGCATGTAATTCAGTGTAGGTCCGGGGAAGTGTGTCACCCTCAATGCGCATGGCGCATTGTATCACATTACTGTATGAAATATCACACTATATTAGACTCGGCACCGGACGGACCACTCGTCTGACCATCCGCCAATCCTGCCCCTGCGTCAATAAATGAAATTGCGAATAACTCATCTCCATCATCGTGTCAGAACCACCCGGCCACACAAACGTGCCCTTATCCAAGCGCCGATAGTGCATCCAAAATCCTATCCCATCGTAGCCCAATAGCTTCATCCGGTTGCCCGGCTTGTTGCGGAATACAAACCATTCTCCGCCATACGGATCGGCCAATAGAAAATGCTGCACCTTGGCGCATAACCCATCCATCCCCAGCCGCATATCCGTAGGCTCAATCGCAATCCAGATCCTCGGCGCTTTCCCCATCAACATGTCTCAAGCACGCCAATGATCTCGCGTAATACCGCACTATCAAATTTGCCCGAGATAACCACTGAGCGACCCTTGCATAACCGTAGCTCAATGGTAAAACTCTCATCCTGTCTTTTAGTTGGCACAGCTGCAGGGCTCGCCGTTTCCGGTGTTATCACCCCGGCCGACGCCTCATCGGATGGACTACGCATTGGACGAAGTACAACCGGAACAAAACCCCTAGCACCCTGCCGCTCGGCCCGTAGCGAATCTTTAAGCCGTGTACGCCATTTGGCAAACTCGTAAAAACTTAAACCCCGCATCTCACAGTAACGGCGTTGCGTCTCTCCACTCGACCGCCAGCTTAGCCAATGCGACCGCCAATACGTTTCCCGATCCTGATTCTCTGCCATCTTTTCTCTCCAGCGCGCCGACATCACAGTAGTTTGTTACCGCTGCAGATCAGAGAGTAGATGGGGTGGCCGGACGCTTACGATGTGATTGAGTTTGCAAGTCTCAATGAGACTGTACATCAAGGCCGCTCGATGTCCCCCGTTATCGCTGCCAGCAAATAGATAATT
>SBAT01000408.1 GCA_005240105.1 Chloroflexota bacterium | reverse complement strand
TGTCCCGGCAGCCGGAACTCTTTTGGCAAACGAACAGCCTGGCTTTTGCCATTTTGAAATAATTTTGCAGTTTGCATTGGTTCAGTCCGTTCCTATGAGTATATACTCAATAGTATATACCCAAGGCGGACGACGTGTAAACAGAATGATAATGCCTGGGTGATTGCCGACGGAAAAGTATACGGTTTGCTATGTGGCGTAGTATAAAGCGGCCGAAAAAACGAAAGGGTGAACCGAAACGGTCCACCCTGTTAAGCACATTGACTGATTTGTTAGCCGGCAACGGCTCTTCCGATAACTTCGATTTCAATTATCGCTCCTTCAAAAAACAAGAATTCGCGAGAATTTTCTCTAGCTTGAAGTTCGGCGGTCAATTTCCTTTTGGCTACTTTGCTTAGGGTACCGACTATGATTACGGGATAATTCTCCCGCGTCTTGTAGTCATAATAGGTGCCGCCCAAGCCTAGCAACGTGATGCCATATCTGTTCCTCCTCTTCGGGACAGAATCCCATTCAGGCCAAAATTCCTTCTGGAATTTGGTCTTTAATTCCATGGCTTTTTTCTCTTCTTCTTCATTCATACTCTGTTTCTCCTAAATTACTCAAACAAGATACGCGTGGGGGGTGCATCATCTGTACCCGCCACGCATTTCTCGTTTAGAGCTAAATCCTATCTCGATGCTTCGGTTGAAATGACTCTCTTATCGGTGCGCAATTTCTCTATAGCTTCGCTGGTTGCACGGCAAGCGTAAATGTTGCCGAGTTTTGACGAGATGGTCAAACCTGGAATGTCCTGTGCATCGAAATGCTCACGGACCTTCATCAAGAATGGGAAAGTATCGGAAGGGTCGGTGCTGTCTTCCATCATGCATTCCAGTCGGGGGTCAATATGTGCCATATTTCTGGTCTCCAATTTGGAGTTTGTAATTTAGTCGAATAGTTTACTTACGGATTTGTTGGTGTGAATCCGGTTGATTGCTTTGGCAAGAAGAGGCGCCAGAGAAAGGCGGACTATCTTGTCGCAAGTGTTGTTTGGGTCTTCCGGAATCGAGTTGGTTGTGATTAATTGCTCGATGACCGAAGCTTGTATTTTTGCCGCGGCATTGTTGGACAATACCGGGTGTGTGCAGCAGGCAATAATGCGAGTGGCGCCTTCTTTCTTGAGCAGGGCTGCGCCCTGGATTATGGTGCCGGCGGTGTCGATCATGTCGTCAACGATGAGGGCGGTCTTGCCTTTTACATCGCCAACTACTGCCAGGCTTTCCATTTTGTTGTGGACGTTTGGATCGCGGCGTTTGTCGATGATTGCCAACGGGGCGTCGTTCAGCTTTTTGGCAAACGCACGTGCTCTCTTGACGCCGCCGACATCAGGGCTGACTACCACCAAGTCTTTTAGTTTTAAGGACTTGATATAGGACAGATGTACGGGATTGGCGTATAAGTGATCGACTAGACCTTTGTTGAAGAAGCCGACAATTTGTTCAGCATGCAGATCGACAGCCAGCACTCTGTCAGCGCCGGCGGTTTCCAGCAGCGAAGCAATAAGCTTGGCGGTAATTGGTTCGCGGCCGGCGGCTTTTCTGTCTTGACGGGCATAGCCGTAATGTGCCATCACGACTGTTATGCGTCCTGCGGAAGCTCGCTTGAGAGCATCAAGCATGATGAAGAGCTCCATGAGGTTGTCGTTGACAGGTGTGCAGGTTGGTTGAATGACATAGCAGTCGGCTCCGCGTACTGTTTTGCCGATTTGTACGTATGTTTCTCCGTTGGCAAACGACTTGATAGTAGTGGGTGTCAGCTTGACCTTGAGTTTTGCGGCAATCTCCTTTGCCAGCGCAGGATTTCCTGTACCAGATAACAACTTCAAAGTGCCTTTGTCGTATTTCATGATGAATCCTCGGAGTGACTAGTTTTGTTCTTGGTGTGAATTTCGGTCGGCTTACTTTTTTGACTCTGGCTCCATTCGCATTGTGAAAATCCAGGGCGTCTTCTTCATGGGGAAGCCTATTTGAACCTTCCTGGTGGAGATTCTTGACACCAAAGCGAGCACAATCGCTTGAGGTGCGTAGATGACTAAATTCAGTACAACAACGGCCTGCAATAGATTGCCAATCGATTCAAATGACAGAGCTCCAGGAAAGAGCGTTGATAAGAGCCACATGGAGAAAAGTGGGGCGTATAAATTGATCGCCTTTAGTTTCACCAGCCCAATTATTGGGATGTGTATGTACATCATTGCCAGGGCGATAAAAAATGAAGTTGAAGCAGACAGATGCATTCCCGGTACTAGAAAATCTGTCAACCCCAGGAAGACAATGGAGTTAAGTGCAGCGCCAAGGCACATGAGTAGTACATAGCCGCCGATGAGAAAGCATCTTCCTTTGGGTGAGCAAACACTGAACACTTGCCCGCAGAATGCGAACAACTCCTTAAGAGTAAGCCCGTCCTCAGGATTGGCGACGCTTGTTAAAACTTCGTGTATTTTTTCGAAATCACTTTTCATGGTTTGAATCCTTTTTGATTAATGCGTTAGTGAAAATGTGAGGGTCCAGGCGGCACAAATTGATCTGTGCCGCCTTTGAGTTGAAGCTTTGTTAGACGCCGGCTGGAAGGGCGGCTTCTGGGAAGCGTTCTTTGATTGTGTTGATGATGAAGAGGGCGCGCTTTTCGACTGACTTGTCGATGAGCAGCTGTTTTAGTTTGGCTTCGTAAAGTTTTTCTTCCTTTTCTTCAGCCAGAACTTGCAACTCTTCTTTGGTGAGCTCGTTTTTGGTGCATGGATACACCTCAACTGTGACGGTCTCCACACCGTGGCTGTTGTACGCCGCTGGGAAGAAATCTTTGATCTCCTCGGCGAACTTGGCGTCTTCGTATCTAATTCCGTCGTTGACGAAGGGCAGATTCTCGAATGCAAACGCTAAGTTGTATAGATTGTCCGGAAGAGCTTCCAGGTAGTCTGGAAGTGGAATACCAAATTTTCTGAAATAGGCTTCCGGATCGTACATTGAGCGATCAGGGATAATCAGTTTGAATCGTTTGAGTTCCTTCTCCGCTTTAATTTGGCGTGAGAAGTTTTCAGCGTTGAAGGGATACATATCCACTTCGGGGTGGAGGTTGTGCAATCCCCGTTTGTATTCGTCGATGATTTGTGCGGGGAATTCAGTTATGGTGGTGAATCCCAGCTTTTCCAGGTATGTTTTTACTGACGTCTTTCCGGAACTGGGAGAGCCCGTAAGTGGGAGCCTCAGATAGCCGGGACGAATGAGTGATCCGGCGTTTTTTGCCAGAGTTTTCAGTGAAGGCATAAATTTCTCCTCGCGCGGAAGCCGTGATGGACTACCGCGCATCATTTGAGTTAGGGTTATTCGTGCTTTATCGACTTTTAGCGTTCGCTATAGGCGTCGCAAGCTGCATCGAGCAATGAATTCCAGCTTTGAGAGATGCTGCTTAGTTGTGAGCGGAAAGGAATTAAGAACCATCCAATCGGGAAGAAGAGAAGAAGGGCGGCTGTCGAAAGGAGTGGTGATTCGATCGTGCATATTTGTTCAGGACCGACGACTCCGTCGTTGTCGACTTCGAACCAGGTAAGCGTACCTGTTCGTTGATTGAATCTACGACCTACGACCTTAGTTGTGGTCGGGGTCGGATGCATTCGCGTGATTGTGTAGGAGTTGTCTTTCTGCAACTCAATTACGGCAAGTTCTTCGCCTGAATAGAGTTCCAGTCTCTTTGCTCTGCGTGTCCCTTCGACGTATTGGACAGAGAGGATTTGCTTGTATCCATCCTTCTCGAACTTCTCGAGTTTTGTGATCCGTTGTCGTTCGGGCCGTGGATAGTTTTGCCTATTTCTTCTTCGCCGAGTCCTTCTGTAGGTCTCTTTGTGTGTTCGTCCAAGTAGGGCCATAATCTATTTCTCCATGCGAAAGAGGACGAGAGTGCGTGACCCTCGTCCTCTTGATTGTGATTTTCTAACTATTTGAGTGCCACCTCAGCATCTGCTAGAAGCTGTTCGGCGAGGCTTAGCTCAAGGTCGGCAGTTTCGATGTACGTTGTCACAGTGCTTGGTCGCTGGTTGTCAGATACTTGACTGATCGCTTTTGCCATGTATGAGGCGAACCCCGATTCAGCGCTTGTTTTAAGATTTTGTGCCAGTTGCTCGTTGTCGGCGGCTTGTCGCTCCGCTAGTGCCGTTGCTTCTTCTAGATTCTCGGAGAAATCGTTATTGAGGTTGGCAATGGATCTGCGATAAGCTTCAAGAAGGACATTTGCTGATTGGTTCAGCCGCACTGCCTTGAGCAGAGCCTGGCTCTGGTCGTCCTGCTTTGTGCGAGCGGCGATGCGTAATGCAATCAGCTCTTGTCTTTCACCGAGCACCTCTCTCCGGCACATCAGTGCACCAATGAGAGTGACATATACTTCCGGGGTTACAAACGTAATGGGTTTTTCGTCTTTGACGGAAATTGCCAAAGCCATTTCCAGTTTGCGAGATGCACTTTCGACACGCCCTGCTGGAATGTTCTGCAACTCTTCTGCTTGAGCCCGCTTATTGGCAATAAGTTTATCCCAGGCAGCAAGAGCCTCTGGAGACTTCAGCTTGGAAAGCTGCTTGGACATTACTTGAGGCAAGAGGCTTAGCATTTTCTTGATAGCTTGCTTTGGGTTCAGTCCAACAAGCTCGGATGCAAGCTTTTCGCCTTCGGCTTTAAGTTGCGCTGGATCCAATAGCTCGGACTGACAAGCGTACGAGGGGTATTCCGGCAAGAGGATATCCAAATCCGTCAATGCTTCTTCGGCCAAGCGATAAGTGGCAAATGCGGTGTGATATCTTCTGAGTGCGCGTAGTCGGTTTGCTTCGTCTTGGTCGCGAGTCCAAGCATCCGCTGTCTCGAGGTATTCATGTCCTACGCGTTCGGCAAGACCAAGTAACTGGAGCGCAGTGAGTTTTGCGTTGTTAGTAGACATTGTGAATGTTCCTTGCGTAAATTAACTGTGAAAGCAAGGCGCGAGTAATTCGCGCCTTCTTTTGGACTAAGTTAAGTTGGCTTTCTTCCGAGCGTCGCGCAATCGTTGCAGGACGATCTTGCGAGTATCTAAAAGAGTGCCGCTGTTATTGATGACGCGGTTGGCAAGCTTTGCTTTTTCGCCTTGGCTCATTTGAGCATTGATACGCTTAAGTGCTTCTTCCTGCGTCAGATTGTTTCTTTTCATCAGTCTTTCCAGCTGAATCTCCGGCTTGACTGTAATGGCCCAGATCTCGTCGAAGTAATCTTTTTTGTGGAGGTTACACTCGAAAAGTAGCGGCACTTGCACGGCTACTACTTGTCCGGGCTGATGTTCTTGCATCTGTTCCAGCATCATGTGGTCAATGGCTGGATGCATGATTGCCTCCAGGTCGCGTTTTGCCTGGAGGTTGCTGAAGATGATTTGTCCAAGGCGTTTGCGGTCTATGGGTCCGCCTGGTTCGTTGACCAGATCTTTGCCGAAACGGGCAAGGACGGCGTCATATGTTGAATTTGGTTTTGCCAGCAGTGTGTGTGCTATTTCATCGGTATCGATGACCAAGACACCCTTCTCGGACAGCTTTGCGCTGACTGAGCTCTTGCCGCAAGCTATACCGCCTGTGATGCCTATACGCAATGGGGCATTCAGTTCGCGGCAGATTTGGCGTTTGCATTCTTTGGCATTTTCCAGAGCGGCTTGAATAGCCGGCAATAGCTCCACGGCTTTGTCGAATTCATTTCTTTCCAGGCGTCGTTGCAAGGTGACAAAGTTGACTTCGATGGCGAATATACTGTTGCCGACTCTGTCGCTGATGTCCAGGCTGAGTTCGGTGTTTGTTTTTCTTTTCACAAGGGGATTCTCCTGAGTCGAATGCTCGTAAAGCGAAACCGCCCGAAAGCCGGGTGGCTCTCAAGGCGGTTGATGGGAAGGCTTGGTGATTAGGCGTTGGCTGTGCTTTTGTTACCAGGATAAATTGAAATAGTTATGACATGAGACTATCAATTTCCTAAGTACAAAAACAAATAACTGGCCAAGTATATAGTGGGGAAATTACGTTGAGATCTGTTAGCGCTAGCTGGTGAAGGTGTGGTTAGCGCAAGCTGCGCTGTGCAGGCGGCTGGGATTTTCCCTAATGAACACATGGGTTAGGCAGGAACTTATAAATTGATCTTTGTTAGGTTCAGATTGTATTTGCATCAGCATTTGATATATCGAGAATTTCTCAACCGGAAACTTAAGCTAAGTAACCATCCTGTGTAATTGCTAAAGGGATTTGTGTCCTTTGGTTTTTGCCGGAGACCATTTGTGGTTGTCGAATTCTGTTGCAGGGAAAGTCACCGATTTAGGGGGAGTGTTATGAGTACAAATGAAACGAGGTTTCGCGTAATCGATGAGACTGGTAACAACAATGAGCCTGTCAATATTAGAGCGAAGGACGAGACAGAGGCTTGTGTGAAGGTCGCCCGTCAGTGGTTTGGGGCATTGCCGGGTTGCATTATGGATGCGGTTCTGCCGAAAGTGAAAGCAATTGCTTATACCCCCGATGGACGGATTACGAAAATCGAGGGGATGGTTGGATTGCCTGGGCGCGCCTGCTTGCCGCCATCGATAGACGAATGCAAGCGGATGGGCTTGGGTGAGAAATCCGACGAAGCACAGTGAGATTCGAAGTGCCGCTGTGGTGATAGGAGACTAAAAATGGAAAGTGAACTAATAATTCGGGCACTAGGAATACTGCTGGTGCTCGCTGGACTGTTAATGGCGGGAGTAGGTGCGAGGCAAATTGGTTTGTACCTGAGCAATAGACGCAAGCTCACCAAAGCGGACCTTGCGAATTCTCGGCGGATGATTGGCTGTTATGTGCTGCCACCCGACGGCATCAGGAAAAGGCGGGGTACCAAAAAGACGAAGCTCAAATGGCGCAATATCATTCCTGCTCTTCTTGTCGGCGGAGCCGTGTCTTTTGTGGTTTGGCACACTGTGGCCTATTGCTGCGGTTTGATGCATATGACTATGCTTGTACCAGTGTGGGCAATTCTTGACTCGGTTGTTTTTGTGGTTGCATCGATGGTTGCAGTAATGCATATCAATACGGTAGCGGCGCAAAAGGCGGTTAATCAGAAAATTGATTGGAACAAAGTACAGAAGTTCCAGAAACTGAGTGAGCTGAAGAGAATGGGAGTGTCTCTGGAGAAGCTTGGACTGAATTCGCAGCAGATTCAGGCGCTTGAAGATATCGAAATTTACACGGTAGAGGGAGTCTATGGTCGGTTGAGCATCGCAGCTGATCAAGTTGGCAATGCGATCGGTGTTCATGGGGAGGAGCTGACACACTTTACGGAAAAGGTGCGTGAAGTGTTAGGACCGGAGAGTGTCGCTGAACTCGATAGCCTTGGTAAGGAAGAGTACGGCTTCGGTTGTAACGAGTAAGTCTGGGACACAGGGCAACTAAGTAATAACTCGACGGCAGAAAGAGCACCGCCATTTCCGGAGGTGCTCTTTCGTGCGTCCATTTGGAGAAACAACAATGAATAGACAAGCTTGTGTCTTGGGAATTCTTGCTATTGTGACGTCGTGCATGCTTTGTGCGTGTGGAGATGTGCCTAGCGAATCCAGTGCGGTCACGACGACTACTACTACATCAACAGAGGTACGTAGTCCGGCGACCAACGAGAGTGCGGTATCGTCCGAACAAACCAGCGACAGCTCGGAAACGAAAGCTGAACCTGAGTCTTTCGATCAGGCTGCGTCCCCGCCGCAAGATGAGCAGGCATCAACCGATCAGGAAAATACGTCTGAAGAGCCGACTGCCACCGCGCCTACAGCAGAGGAAACCGCCGGCGAACAACTTGAGGAAGTAGATCGCAAGATAGTGTTGCTGGAAGACAAATTGATGTTGCTGCAGGCGAAGCTGACGAAGAAGACGAAAAATCTTGCTCTCGTCCAGAGAAATTTGTTACATGTGGCTGCCGATATCAATGCCGCTCGTGTTGCCTATGCAGCAGGTGATTCGAACAGTGCAGAGGTTGAGAATAATATGGTCAAGCTGTCCGAATACGAACTGGAGCACGCCTGCATTTTGGCGGGCATCGACTCAGAGACGCTTGTGCCGGCGAAATAACTGAAGAGTTCGACGAGAAGAAGGCAGGCATTTCCAGAAGTTGATTTGTCTGTCTCTTTTCGTGCAGGTAATCGATCGAGAAGAAGAACTGAAATCAACAATTGAAATCAACAAGGAGGAATTTATGATTCAAGAAGTTTTAGGAGTAGATATTGGTGGAGTAATCATGGCTCACCAAGCCGAAGGTAGCGACACGTCATTTTTCGGTGACAATTATTTGGAGTCGCCGGCGACAGAGTTCGTGTTTGAGGCGTTGCATGCTCTCAATACCGCAGGGCGATTTAGGGATAACGTACATATCGTTTCGAAGTGCGGAAAGGAAACTGAACGCAAATCTCGTGAATGGTTGTCTCATCGCGAACTCGCGGAAGTGACTGGAATTCCGGAGAGCCACCTGCACTTCTGCAAGAAGCGCAGTGGTAAAGCTCCGATTTGTGAGTCACTTGGTATCACTCACTTCGTCGACGACAAGCTGGAAGTGCTGAGCTACCTGCCGTTCGTAAAGGAAAGGTACCTGTACTGTCCACTGGAATCGGAAGTTGAAAAATACTCAGAGCACTTGTCGTCTGTGATACGTGTGGCAACGTGGATGGAGCTTCTGGCTCTGTTGCAAGGTTAAGGGTAAGAGCAGGAAGAGTCTCGGACGTTAAGGCGCGAGATTCTTCGCTTCGCTCAGAATGACGGTTCTACAGTATTTATTTGGAGATTTGAACTATGTCTGATCAACTTGAACGGGGACAAATTGGCTCTTACTTTGGACAATACATTCCGCTCGCGGAAAAATTCTACAATTCCACCTGCCTGCACCCTCGTGTCGGCTTGTATTTTCACGATCCTGTTGGCTATCCGGACGGCAAACTGGGTGGCTGGAAGACTGTCTGCCAGGTGCCGTTGGAGGGCGCTTGGTGGTGGATAAAGGCAGTTGCTGCCGGCGTTGCGCTAAGAAAGTATGACGTCGCCTGGTCGGTACCAATGCCGCATGAACCAACGTATTCCGAAATTACGGATCAAGATGTTCTGAAGGCGTGGGTGCCAAGAATGGCAATCGTTGTCGAAGTCACGGAAGAGCAAGTCTTGGCGCTCTACCGTGATCCAAATTGTGCGTCAGATGATCTGTGCACGCTCATTCGGATGCGTCCGTGATGAATCAACCGGTCAAAATCAGCGCTAAATTGAAATCCAAATTAACCGAGGAGAACACTATGGACGTATCAGGAGTGCAAGCATTGTTGAAAGATTCCGAGGGCACTAAGACGGCAGCCCAGCAGTGCATGGAAAACGAGCAAAAGAAAGCAGAAATGGACCGTCACAAACAAGAAAGAATAAGCAAGGAAATCACAGCCATAGTTAATAAACTTAAGATCTTCCTTCAAACCCCAGCAAGAGAGCAGGCTACTGTTCTATCCATCTACTGCGTTGAACGTGAATCAAGGTTCGCTGGGTTCAAAAGGTCTATGGATGTCGGGAAAGATGAATTGGTCAGGCGCGCCTGGAGTTGCTCAATGTGTTTGGCATCGGATTTGGTAACATCGGATAGCTATGCGATCGATTATCTAGATGAGGTGCTTAAGCCGGCATTACAACTGTTGGAGAAAGCTTGCAAAGGAACTAATTGGACACCCAAGCTGAAAACCAAAAGAACGATTGGCTGGATTCATGACGTTAGGTGGTACCTCCTCGAGGTAGTATTTAGTCAAGCCTAGAATATAGGGCAAGTTATTCAACGGCGTAATGGCCTACAAGATGTCCAGACGCTTGCTGATGCACTGCTCGTATGAGCAGCCTTCCCGTCAGCAGGCGTCTGTGCATTTACATGCACAGCTTCAATCGCTTTTTTAGCTTTTTGGCACTTTTTGCGCTTTAAGGTACTTATGGATGACCGTACGGTGCTCTTACGTGTGAGTGCATGAATAGGTAAGCAAGGGCGATGGCTAGGCCGATGT
>SBAT01000468.1 GCA_005240105.1 Chloroflexota bacterium | reverse complement strand
CGAATGGGGACCATATCTGTCGCCATTCTTCTCTCCTAAATTCATGCTTGATCTGGTGAAGATGCTTCCACCGGCAGTTATTCCGTATGTGCCACCGGCTGCGTTTATTCTGTGGATACCAGCTGGTTTTCGGGCTACTTGCTACTACTACCGCAAAGCTTATTACCGTGCTTACTTTGCCGATCCACCAGGATGTTCTGTCAGTCACTTCGGTGGTGACAAATATTGTGGCGAAACTTCCTTCCCATTTATTTTGCAAAATTTGCACCGTTATTTCTTTTACCTGGCAACAATTGTGTTGGCGTTTCTCTGGTACGACGCAATTATTGCTTTCAATTTCGACGGACATTTTGGTGTCGGTGTAGGTAGTCTAGTCCTTCTAGCCAACGTAATATTGCTTTCCTGCTACAGCTTTGGCTGCCATGCTTGGCGGCACTTAGTCGGCGGCAGACTAGATTGCTTCTCTTGCACTGCCACGACAAAACAAGAATTCAAATTGTGGGAAGTTGTCACCAAGCTCAATGAGCATCATATGTTCTGGGCCTGGTGCTCGCTTTTCTCAGTCGGCTTCGCTGATTTTTATGTGCGTTCCGTTGCAAGTGGTTTATTTACCGATATAAGGCTTTTCTAAAATGGCGAATTTTGAAACACACGAACATGATGTTCTAGTAATTGGGGCCGGTGGCGCAGGCTTGCGTGCTGCCATTGAGGCTTCGGCTAAAGGACTATCCGTCGGTCTTGTCTGTAAGTCTCTTTTGGGTAAGGCGCATACAGTAATGGCCGAAGGCGGAGTCGCTGCTGCTTTAGGCAATGTGGACTCAGCCGATGGATGGGAAACTCACTTCCGCGACACCATGATGGGCGGCAAGATGCTCAACAATTGGCGTATGGCTCAGTTGCATGCGCAAGAGGCTCCGGAGCGTGTACGTGAATTGGAGCGTTGGGGTGCTGTTTTTGACCGCACGAAAAACGGCAAGATTTTGCAGCGTGCATTTGGTGGTCACACTTATAAACGCTTGTGTCACGTCGGCGATCGTACGGGTCTGGAGATGATCCGTACCTTGCAAGACCAAGGTGTTCACCAGGGCATCAAGGTCTATATGGAATGTGCCATCACTAAGTTATTTAAAGACGGCGACAAAATTGCCGGAGCCTTTGGCTACTGGCGCGAAGATGGTCGATATGTTTTGTTCAAAGCCAAGGCAGTAGTATTAGCCACTGGTGGCGTTGGTCGATCTTTTCCTATCACATCTAATTCTTGGGAATATACTGGTGACGGACAGGGTCTTGCCTATGAAGTCGGTGCTGATTTGATAGACATGGAATTCGTGCAATTCCATCCAACGGGCATGGTATGGCCGCCAGGCGTAAAAGGACTTCTTGTCACGGAAGCTGTCCGTGGTGAAGGCGGCATTCTGCGCAACAACAAAGGCGAGCGCTTCATGTGGAAGTACTTGCCCGAAGACCGCAGAAATGAATACGCTGCTGATGAGGAAGAGGCAAAGCGTTGGGTAGATGCAGCAATGAGAGGCGAAAAGACAAATGATCGCCGTCCACCGGAATTGTCTACAAGAGACAACGTCGCTCGTGCTATCTACACGGAAGTAAAAGAAGGACGTGGCTCACCACATGGTGGAGTCTTTTTGGATATCAGCTATCAAGACTCAGAGCGCGTGAAGAAGAAATTGCCTTCCATGTATCACCAGTTCAAAGAATTGGCTGATGTAGACATTACTGCTGGACCTATGGAAGTAGGACCAACAATGCACTACATCATGGGTGGCATTCGAGTAGATGCTGACACCGCCGGCACACGTGTGCCTGGCTTGTTTGCAGCCGGCGAAGTTGCCGGAGGCATGCACGGTTCAAATAGACTCGGTGGCAATTCGTTGTCAGATTTGATTGTTTTTGGACAAAGAGCTGGTGCCGGGGCAGCTGAATACGCTAAGAAGCTTGGTGCTCAACCTAAGATAAATGACTCGGATGTAAATTCTGCCGTCGACGAATTGGAAGCGCCGTTCAAACGTGCCAATGGCTTGAATCCATATGACGTGCAAACAAAAATGCACGAAATAATGAGCAAGTACGTGGGCATCTTCCGCGAGGAAGGTGACTTGAAACAAGGCATCAGTGAATTGGATGCCCTGCAGGTAGATGTTGATAATGTAAAAGCAACGGGTACCAAACTGTTTAATCCAGGTTGGCATTTGTGCTTGAACTTAAAAACAATGCAAATTGCTTCGTTGTCCATTGCTAAAGCAGCTTTGCTCAGGAAGGAAAGCCGAGGCGCTCACAGTCGCCTCGATTTCCCAAACACGGAAGCAAGTTTTGGCAAGTTCAACTATTCAACTTCCTTAGATGGAGGCAAAATGAGCCTCAAGGAATTGCCATTGTCTGAAATGCCGGAAGATTTAAAGAAACTATTTGCTAAGAAGGAGCCTGCACATGCGTGAAGCGACACTTTCCGTTTTTCGTGGTGATAAGGACAAGGGTGAATTTAAGACCTATAAGGTGCCTATTGAAGAGGGTATGGTTGTCCTTGATGCCATCCATTACATTCAGGCACATGAAGATCCTGAATTAGCAGTACGTTGGAATTGCAAAGCCGCTAAGTGCGGATCTTGCAGTGCTGAAGTCAACGGACGCCCAAGCCTTATGTGCAAGACTCGTATGGACCACTTTGCTGAAGGTGAAGACATTCGCGTTGAGCCTTTGCATACGTTCCCAGTAATCAAAGACTTGGTTACGGACGTATCCTGGAATTACGAAGTTAATAAGAAAATTCCTGGCTTTACGCCAGCACCTGACGCTGATTGGACCTTTTACCAGGAAGATATTGAGCGCGTTCAAGAATTTCGTAAATGTATTGAATGTTTCCTTTGCCAGGATGTCTGCCACGTATTGAGAGACCACGATCGCAAGGATGCTTTCTTTGGACCGCGTTATCTTGTCCGCACAGCCGGTCTGGAAATGCACCCGATGGATACGCTAAATCGCTCTGAGTTCGTCAAAGATCAAGAAGGAATTGGCTTCTGCAACATTACTAAGTGCTGTACCGAAGTCTGCCCAGAGTCCATTCATATTACGGATAATGCCATCATTCCGCTCAAGGAACGAGTTGTTGATGAGTTTTATGATCCGGTCATGATGCTCTGGAACAAGATTTTCGGTAATAAAAAGAAGAAGTAATCCAATGAAAACAAAAGCATTGTTTATCGCAATCTCAATAATTGCGTCTCTTATCATGCCGGCAATGGCAGCCGATGTCGGCTCCGATCCCTTGCCTTCGTGGAATGACGGTAAGACAAAGCAAGCTATTTTGGACTTTGTTGCTGCCACAACAACGCAAGGCAGTGCGGACTTTGTGCCAACAGAAGAACGAATTGCCACCTTTGATCAAGACGGCACACTCTTTGTGGAAAAGCCTCTCTACACTGAATTTATTTTCGCGCTGGATCAAATAAAGGTGCTTGTTCCCAAGCATCCAGAGTGGAAAACCACTCCGCCTTTCTCTACGCTTCTTTCTGGAAACCGTGCGGCGATTGAAAAACTAAATCCAAAAGATATGGCCAAGATAGTTGCTGTCAGTCATAGCGGTATGACGGTGGAGCAATTTAAGGAAGTTGTCCGCCAATGGCTAGCGACAGCCAAGCATCCACGTTTTGACAAGCCCTATACTGCGCTTGTTTATCAACCGATGCTGGAAGTAATAAATTATCTGATCGCTAATGGCTTCAAATCGTACATTGTCACAGCCGGTGGGCAAGACTTTGTCCGTGTCTATTCAGAAGACATTTACGGCATTGCCCCTGAGCGAGTAATTGGTACTGCCGGACAGACTCAGTACACTTACGGACAAGGTGGAAAGTCAGAGTTAGTCAAATTGCCTAAGGTGTTAATGGTTGATGATAAAGCCGGAAAACCAAGTGCTATTAATCTAATGATTGGACGCCGTCCCTATGCTGCTTTTGGAAATTCCGATGGCGATCAACAAATGCTTGAATGGACAGAATCAGGCAAAGGCAAAAGGCTAATGATGCTTGTCCACCATGACGACGCCAAACGTGAGTACGCCTATGGTGCAGAGTCAAAGGTTGGAAGATTCAGTGATGCATTGATGACCGAGGCTGATGAGCGTGGCTGGAATGTTATTAGTATGAAGGACGATTGGAAGAGCATCTTTCCGTAGGTATTTTCAGTCCAGGCTTTGCTTTATCGATAAAACGACATAACCTATAGGTTATGTATGTATTGCTAAGAAATGAGCTATAGGTTATACTTAGGATGTGAATATCTAACCTAGAGGTTATGTGATGATTCGTCAATCGACTTCCTTAAACCTGCGACGGCGCCAACTTGAGCACGGGCTATCCAAAAGGTTAGCCGACGTTCCCTCTTTCAGACGTGGCTATATTCGTGAACTTAGAGAGGTGCTTGGCTTGAGCAGTTCCAATCTTGCTCGCCGTTTAAGAGTAAGCCAGCCGGCAATCACTAAGCTTGAGAAAAGTGAGTCCGAAGGCAACATCTCCCTGAAGTCCTTGCGCAAAGTTGCGGAGGCGATGGACTGTTCGCTGGTATACGCATTGGTTCCCAATACTTCGCTTGACGAAATTCTTACTGATAAAGCTCATGAAGCTGCCACAAAGCTTGTAAGAAGAGTTGGGCATAGCATGGCTTTGGAAGCACAATCGACTTCAAGGGAAGAAATGGAGCGTCAAGTAAGTGAACTTGCTCATGAACTAAAACAAAGTTTGGATAAACGGTTGTGGGAATCAGAT
>SBAT01000208.1 GCA_005240105.1 Chloroflexota bacterium | reverse complement strand
CTATTTCCCATGGGTCTTTTCATGGGAATGGCTTTTCCTCTAGGAATGCGCCTTGCTGATGATAAATCAGCAACTATTAAGCCGTGGCTCTGGGGTATCAACGGCGCAACGTCTGTATGCGCCTCTGTTCTTGCGATTGTTATTTCTATTAGCCTCGGTATTAACGCAACCTTCATTGCAGGCATAGCTTTCTATGTGCTAGCACTGCTCGCCTTCTTCTGTAGTTCGCGTCAACAATAGCAAGCCGTCCGCAGCCCAACTGACCAAAGTGGTGCCGTTGTGCTACAATTGATAGTAGTTTTCTTCAAAAAGCAAGAGTCGCAGAGCAGCAACTCTTACTCAAGGCGTTAGCCTTTTTCTACTTCGTCAGCAAAGCCGAGCCGGACGGCTTCCCTTGCGGTTAGCCACCAGTCGAATTTGTGTGCCTTGCGCTTGATCTGTGTCTTGGTCATTGACGAGCGCTTAGCCAGGATTTTGGCCAGCTTGTCCCAAAGTCGAGCAGAGAAGTCGAGACGATCTTGCATCATGCTTACCTTGCCCGCTGTTCCAGAGCTAACTTCGTGGATGAGCACTTCTGCTTCCGGTCCGACAATGCGCTTGTCGCCGGCTTGCAGTAAGATGCCACCCATAGAGGCCGCCATGCCATACACCTTGACGGTGATGAAGTGCCCTTTGGCACTCAAATGACGGAGGAAATCGTAAAGCGCCAATCCATCGAGAACTGATCCGCCTGGCGAATTCAGAATGACGGTTATGTTTTGTCCTGGAAAACGCCTTGCCCATTTGCCGATGTCCGCCATTGCCGGCTTGATGCTTATCTGATCCACTGCATCGTAAAACGTGTAGATCAAATGTTCTGATGCTTCTGCCTTGGCGTTTTCTTCTGAGCGCTTCAGTTGATCGCGCTGCATTTCGGCCATTTCAGCCCTTGCTTGCGCTTCGCGTGCCTTATACTCAGCATCACCCTCCTGGCGACTTGCCAGCCGCTCTTCGCGCTCCAATTTCTTTAAGCGCAGTTCTGTTTCGCGTGCGTCTGTTTCCAATTTGCGCAGTTTGTAATACTGCTCCAATTTCGTAACGTCGTCTTTGTTGTATGCCTTTTCAGGTCCATTGATATCGTGATTCATAGTCGTATCCACCACAAAAAAATTCAAGCTTGAAAGATAAAAGCCGCGTCTTCCTGGAGAAAGACGCGGCATTATTGACATAGACAGCCAAAGTTTTCTTCGGCGCCCACTCATAGCAGGAGCCCTTTGGCTCTATCGGTTAGTGGTTTGTGCATCCAGAGATAGTTCTTGTTGAGACCATCGTGCTGCCATGTGGCACCACCAAGGTACAACTGATCCGGGATGTACTTCCTGGGCAAACTCTGCAAGACACACACCCAAGATTCTTGCGAACGGGTGAGTCTTATCCCTTTTTCTCTTAGGCGTGCCAGTCCGGCAGTGAGCTCATTGATAATCGTTGCTTTTTCCGGATCAGTAACACGCCAGCCAAAAGCCTGTCCCCAGCGACAGACGTGATAGTGGCTGGCGGCCCCTTCGGCAAAATCATAGCCGCGAGATGCAGCCACCTTTTCCACATTAGCGCTCATGAAAGGAGCCATATCAGGAATTGGAGCAGCAATCTGCCCGGGCGCCAAGGCGCTCTTGAAGGCCTTTTCAAAGTGCTGGAGAAAAAGCTCCGGATCCTCGATAAATTTGAAAGGCTTGGCAATGAAGCTTTCGTGTTCTTCATCACCCAGATAGTCTTTCACGCGCGTACCTGGCAAAAAGCCGTATATTGAAAGTTCAACACTGGAGGCATCTGCCAGCAGAGGCTTGTGCAATTCAGGATCGTGGCGAGGAAAATCTTGCAACGAGCAATCGTTGGCATAGGGAGTCCCATCGAAGCAGCGATCCCTAATAGCCACTTTGTAGATAAGCTGTCCTGCTGTGTCCTTCTCCCCGCGCTTTCCATACCAGCCAAGCACAACAACTTTCGTTTGGTCACGCTTCACAATTACCTTTCCTCTTTCCGTTTGATAGGTAGATTTCAGGTACGGAAATCTGATGTGTTGACCTCTAGCACCGTTGATTTGGTGCTGGTTAAGGTTTGTCACCTCATCACCAGGAAATTCCCCTTGTATGGTGTCAACCATTGAAATTCCAGGCTCAGTCACGATTTTCCCCAACAACGACTTCGTGTTGGGTGAAATTAGACGGCGCCAAATCTCCGTGTCATCGAGAAGAACAATTGGTTGTACTCCAAGATAGTGATTGATCATTTCTTTTGTTAATTTGCGCATATGTTCGACCTCCTTGTCGCGCAGTCACGCCGGTGTGGTTGCAACACGCGTTGCGACTACACTGGCGTGCTCTACGAAAAATTTCCGATACAAACTCAGCCCCGAAGGTTTCGAGGTGAATCAAATGAAACTTAGTAGCCTGTTTAGCTTTCGCTGTATTTAGACTGGGAATTACTCGATTACTGTTTTGAGTTTATAGAACAATTCAAATTACTATTTATGGGACTGGTATTCATACGACTTGATAACTATCAATTGGTTTATTATCAAGGGATTGTACAGCCTGTTGATATCCTTGTTTTTGCTCGTATTTACTGGTGTTTTGTCTTGTCAGAACAAGAAGTTAGCGCTAACGAGACCAACTTGTAAACCACCCACGCTTCGCGTGACAACCAGCAATAGTACAATTCAAAGGGTCTGTCTAATTACTAAATACAGTTGGCGCTGCTGGCCAATCGAGGCGTTCTATGTCGCTCAAGTCTAAGTTTGCATTTCTCCTTTCCTTCTTGTTGCTTGTCGGATCTTCAACTGTCCCTGCCTTTTCAGCGCCCGTTAAAAGCGCAACTGCCTCCACAAAGACAGCCCGTGATGTCGCACAACAAGTACTTGCCGCCTACGGTGGCGCCGACACGTTTAAAAAAATGAACGATGCGCCATTTAAAGGCAAGGCGCAAAAGTCTATTAGTGCGGCTATGTCCGGAGCCTCAAATGTCCTGGATCTTGTCGTCTATGGAAGTGGGGATAAATTTAGAGTCGAAACCAAGGTTTTGGGTGAGCAGGTCATAGCCGGCTACGATGGGCAGACTAGCTGGAGCCAATTCGGTGATTGGATAGCCAAAGACACGGCTACGCCTACAAAGGAAGTAAGGGACGAGATCGAGCACAGCCTAAAGGCTATTTTGTCCATGACCAATCCGACAACCAAATTAGAGCTGTTGCCGGCCAAGCCGGTTGACGGTAAGCTCTGTGAGGTAATTAAGATCACCGCTTTGGGACAAAGTCCGACAACAATCTATGCCGATCAACAAAATCACTTAGTACTGCGAGCTGAATACCTTGGGATTGATCGCGAACAGGGCGTAATGGGATTGAAAGCCGTCGATTACCTCGACTACCGTCCAATTTCCGGAAGCTTGATGCCGTTCAAAACAATAGAGTACTTGAACAGCAAAAAAGTATCGGAAACTACAATGCAGGAAGTAGATTTCAATTTTGCTGTCACGGACGGCTTGTTTGAACTACCAAAAGAATCAGAAGTCTCTCAGGTCAATGTCAATCCAATAACTATTCCGTTTGATTTTGTTGGTGACTACATCATTGCCAGGGTACGGCTAAATAATAAAACAGAAGAGAAGTTTATCGTTGACACTGGCGCCAGCCAGACCGTCATCGACAAGTCGGTCGCCCAGAAGCTTGGTCCCTATGCTGCCGGCAGCTATTCAATTACGACCGGCGGCAAAGCGCTTGATGTTAACTACATGACGCTGTCCAGCTTGGCTGTTGGCGACGTAAGCATGGACAACATCACGGCTATGGTCTACGACATATCGTCCTTAACACTTGCGCCTGGTTCAAAAATTGGTGGCTTACTCGGGGCAAATGTCTTGCGGCGCTTTTTGGTGACAATTGACTATCGCGACAAGGTACTTGTGCTGGCCAATCCCCGCAGTGTCGTGATACCAAAAGGAGCTACCGTACTGCCAATTACGCCTGTATTTAGTGCTGCTGTTCCTGTTGTAAAAGCAACCCTTGATGACAAACTAAGCGCCAACTTTCTCCTCGATACAGGCGCGCCCTTCAATAATTTGCCGGTAGGGCTGGCGAAGAGCTTGATAAACGCGCCGATTTTGCCGGTGGGAAAAGCTTCCGGACTTGATGGACAAAAGGTGAGCATGGGTGCTGTGCGTTTTAAAACACTAAAGCTCGACAACTTGGTTGTGCCCGATCCCGTCTTTGCTGTCTCACCACAGATGGCTGCCACCAGTCCATCAGGATTGTTTACGGCGAGCGCTTTAGGAATTCTCGGCAATCCAATTTGGCGTCAATTCCGCATGACGCTTGATTATCGCAATGAGCGCTTAATCCTAGAGCAAAGCGGCAACAAACAAGCAATCGATCAACACATGCAGCGCTATCGGCAAATAGGCAATGAGTTCTTAAAAACCAAGAACTATGATTTAGCCATTGCCCAATACATTGAGCTTGTGAGGGCATCACAAGAATCAAACGATAAATCCACGGAAGCGCTGACACAGATGCAGATTGGCGTTTGCTATACAGCTGCTTTTACAACAACACACAATATTGAATATGCAACTATGGCGACCAAGCAGTTTCAAAAAGCTGTCGATACCGCCAAGCGTGCAGGCGATAAGCAAACTGAAGCAAGGGTGCTCTCCAATTGGGCGGACTTATTCTTAAGGTCGGCGGACTCGCCACAAACTTTATCGAGCGCGCAATCACTAGTCGCCAAAGCGTCCACATTGTGTCCGACAGAACCATCACCGTATGCGGTAATGGGAACTCTTCTCATTAAAATTGGCCGCGTGGATATGGCTGCCACTGTATGGGATCAAACATTGATGTTAGATCCGGCAAACTGGACAGCACTCTGGGGCAAGTACGAGTTAGCCAAGAAAAACAACGACACGGCAACACAAACGCTCATCGCCGCGCAACTTAAGCGCTACTACCCCGATGTGCCAGATGTTACCGCGATACAGAAGGGCACCGCTAAAACGCCGACCAAGCCGGCACCAGCGAAGTCGCGCAAACACTGACCTCACTCTTTGTCATTCTGAGTATCTTTTTTTCCTTTGTCATCTCGACCGAGCGCTAGCGAGTGGAGAGATCTTCCGCAACGCGCCAACGTTCGCCGTTGAACAGACGAGCGAGTACCCCCACGGAAGATTTCTCGACTACGTCGCGCTCCGCGCGACTTCGCTCGAAATAACAAGTTAAACCCGCACCAGCGGACTCAACGCCTGCACACGATACGACGACACGCTCTTGTCCCCGACCGCAATCCCATCCGCCTCTAATTGCAAACACGACTCAAGCCGCTCCGCGTCCGGCGCCTCCGTCCCCGCCCAGTACGCCGCGAATAACATGTGTTCGGTGTTATTCCTGTCTATCCAGATAGCAGCGCTTTGGAAACCCGGCTCGTGACTCAAGCGCCCAGCGCCAGTTCGCAGGTGCTCGAGTAACGCCTCCGCAGAAGTTTTTTCAGCATACACGTCATACAGGATGACATGATTACCCGTACAGCAAGTCGATACTTCTTCCTTGGGAAATTGCCAGACAATTTCAAAATGGTGTGGGCTGCCTAATTTTGGCAAGATGTCTGACTTAGCATTACCAAGATAGCGAGTGACGTTATCCCAAGCCTTCCAGAACGTAATAAATACCAACTTGTCTTGCCCAACACCAGCAACTGCTTTGATCAAGCCGCCGCTGCTGTCCATTTGGTGGCACAACGACTGCAGACTCTGAAGACGGTTGTCTATCTGCTTATCTTCGACCGACCAAAAGACTGCTTCCATAACTCGCCTCTCCTAAGACCCCTAAAACCAGCATAGCTGATTTAATCTCCGCTGTCGGGAGTAATTTGCATTACTTGAAAGGGCAATGTGCCACACTCTTCGCCTTCCAGCGTTAAAACCACGTTGTACATACCTTCTTCATGAAATGTAAGGCCGCTGAAGGCGCTGATAATCTTGTGAGTCATGAATCTATTGGGCAACGGCTCAACTTTTGCCACAGGCGAGGAGGTAATGATATTGTTTTGCCTGTCCACTATCTTGAATTGATAGGTGAATTCTTGATGCGAGCCTGTTAGCTGGGCAAAGGCGTAAATCAGCGGAATGGTCGCCGGGAAGCCCTGGACAGGAATTCCGTTGTGGATATTTATGCAAGAAATGTGATCGCGTCGCAAGACATCCTGCAAAACTCGTTCACAGAGGATGATGCCAATAACTTGTTGCTTTTCTGCTCGAGACAATTTTTGCCATCCTTTGTCATCAGTACAAGCACAAATTATAATTGATTCGAGCCACGAGGACTTTCACATGTCACAACCAGAAGAATTGAACTCCCTGACCCTGGCATTCTTCCTTTTTATCCTGATGATTATCGCCTTGTTAATCGGCTTCTGGGTTGACAGTACGTACCAATTGAGACTGCCCCAATAACCAATGAACAAACGCAACATATTCCTGATCACCGTACTGACAGCACTTGCCCTTGTTCCTGTTGTCAATTTGTACCAGGTGCTTTTCATTCCACCAAAGCCAAAAGCTCTTCTTCTGGTATCGCCATATGTGCAAATTGGAAACCATCCTGATCACACAGCAGTCAATGTGCTTTGGCAAACAGCCGACATAAACAGAGATTGGTCACTGCAGTTCAATACTAATGGCAAAGATTGGACATCAAGCAGCGATATTACATTCAGACGAGCCTTACCTGAGTTAATTCCGCCATCCAGATTGTATTCGGCCACCGTGACCGGCTTAAGCCCTGGACAATCTTTCCAATACCGCTTACTCGACTCTCAAAACCTAGTCTTCTCCAGTGAATCAAAAACACCAACAACAAATCAAAACAATTACAAATTTGTTGTCTTTGGTGATGCCGGCTTTGGTAGTCCGGCGCAAAAGAAAATTGCCTACAGGACTTATTTGAACAAGCCGGATTTCATCGTGATCACAGGAGATATCGTCTACAGCCACGGACGTTTGTCAGAGTATCGAGAGAGGTTTTTCCCCATCTACAACAGCGATCAAGCGTCTCCAGAGACAGGCGCTCCTATACTTCGCACAATCCCGATGATACCGGCACCAGGCAATCACGATATTGACT
>SBAT01000413.1 GCA_005240105.1 Chloroflexota bacterium | reverse complement strand
CATCGAGGCTGCCAATGCGCCAGGGATTATCAAAACCTGCAAGCCAACGAGACCGGATACCAGCGACCTTACCTTGAAGTTCATAAGAATGTCCATTGCCAACGACCGGATAATTCTAGCTTATTTATGGCTTCAAATCATGAGCCAGGCATTCATTTGGCTCAAGCCATTTCAGCTGAGGGGGCGGGTCCTTGAGGTTCTTTTCGGCAGTCTGCAAGAGCTGAATGTCCTTGTCAGCCTTATCTTTCTTGCTGGACAGGTGTTCTTGCTCGAAGAACTTGGAGGCTGTTTGCAGATCGACTATTGCACCTGCCCGGCTGCCTAGTTTTTCTCTCATAAGCCCACGGGCAAAATAGGCGTCGGCAAACTTGTCGTTGATTACCAGTGCTTTATTTAAGTCTGCGATAGCTGCCTTGTAGTTGCCCGTATCGGCTTCGATGTAGGCAAGGCCCAAGTAGCCAGGCGCGTATTTGGGATCAATCTTCAGCGCTTGTTGGAAGTCCGGCCAGGCGTCCCGAGTGTTGCTCATCTTTATTTCCAACGCGCCCTTATGAAAGTAGGCTTCGGCATTGGTCGGATCTAGCTTTATTGATTGTTTGAACTCTGCTAAGGCAGCTTCATTGTCGTTGGATTTGCAACGCATAGTTGCTGTTTGCAAATATAGTTTGGCAAACAATGATGGAAACTTATTTTCAATGTCGGTCCTGAACATAATAGCCAAGCCAAAACTGCCGACTAACAGCACCAGTATGCCCAGTCCGATGAAGTTGAATCCACGTTTTTGCGTGGTCATTGGTCCCTCATGGCCTTTGTCCGCCCAGACGCCTGTAGTTGACGCACCGATTGCTTCCATATTAGCGAAGGCGCGTCGTTTGCCGCCGGGGCTGTCGGTGGAGTGTTTTGGTAGGATTGAAGCTAATTCCAACTGCTTGCGAAATTTGGCTACTGTATTGACCGGCTCCCAGCCCTGACTGGCAGTTGGGCACCATACTTTGGCGCTGGGCGACAAAATTTTCTTTGTCACCATCTCCAGGAGCGCCCTCTCGGAGACGGGGCCCTTCTGTTGACCTTCTTCAAGGTAATACCATTGTGCTTCAGCCATGCCTGCTACTTACCCGGCTCTAGATCCAGCCAAACCAACAGGTACTTAAGCGCTTTACAGTTGCAAACGTCCAGTCCAGTAGGGGTATTACGGCTGACATTAATTGCCTGTCAAATTATCCTAGGCTAGGAGTTTAATCTGGGGTTGCCGGATGAGTGAGAGAAAGACTATTGGTCGCAATGAGCAGGTGTCGGAAGAACTGCTTGGTGTGAAGGTCTATTTCACTGACGGACTGGTGAGCGGACTTGAGTCAGCCGATGGCAAGAAAACATCGGTCACCTATGTGCGAGCCAATGGGAAGGTCAAGTATCAAGCCGGAATACCTCTTGTCGATGAGTTGGTTTTGTCCGATGGTTCGAAATTCAAGCGGGATCCCCAAAGCGGGGACTATCTGGATATTCAGGGACGAGCTTTGTTTGAGTCACCGGTTGCCCATATACCGTCAGGGTGCGATAACCAGTCTTTTATTCGTTATCGCGACACATTGGGTAACCCACACACAATTTTTGCTAGTCGTGGGGATGTTTTAGGTCCAAGTCTACCTATTGACCGAGGTTTGTTGGTTAATCTCTGGCTGAAAAACTTGCCTAGAGCAGACCGTGATAAGGATCAAGAAATCAGTTTGACCGAGCTGGTGAAGGCTGTTGAAGATCCATCAATTACCGGACTGGATGCCGTATTCTTTGCCACCTTGAAACGTGACTTTAGCACCATTAGTTGGCTGGACAAAAAATTGGCGGTATCCAATAAGGATATTGAACGTCTTGATCGGTCATTTCAAAACTTTCGTCTTGGCAGCAGGGACAAACCATGGGGTTTTGCCTCCGACCTTGATCACGTCTTAAATTCATGGGTGACGTTTCAAAATAAGGCTAAGTTTGTAACATCGAAATTATATGCTCATGGACCGAAGGACAGTATAAGACCAGAGTATGTCCTACAGGGAGATGCCGGAAATTGCTACTGGCAGTCGAGCTTAATGACGGTGGCAAAGATTGCTCCTGATTTAATTTTTGATATGGTGAAAAAAGATCGCCAGGGGAATTGGCGGGTATTATTTCCGCAAAGTCGTCATTCCAATGACGTTATTACCGTCAAACCATTGACGGAAACAGAACAATTGTTGTACTCGGGAGCAGCCGGCGGCGGACAGTGGGCAGGTGTTCTAGAGAAGGCGATGGCTCAATACCGTGAGAAGGACTCGCTGGCAAACCACGGCAAGTGCCGAGAGGAAAAGCAAACCTGGCAAGATTTTACTGATGGTGGCGTGCAGCAACGCATGCTTGGTCTCCTTACCGATAGGACATTTAAGGACGAAACTCCACATTCAACAAGTCTGGAGAAATTGCACGAGTTGTTAACTAATGCGGTGACCCAAAAATTGCCTATGGGTGCCGGTATGGATAAGCCGAAAGTAAAAGGTCTGCATGGGAACCACAGCTATGCAATTTTAGATTACAACCCGCAGACTCGAGATGTTACGCTGTTTGATCCCAATCATTGTTTTGAGCCGAAAGACAAAAAAGGTCGTGACAGGGATCGTCGTAAAGATGGCACGTTTACCATTTCTTTGGCTGAATTCAAAGCCTGTTGCGACCAATTTAATTACTTAGACAAGCATGTGGAGAAGAGTAAATTTGTGACACCACCTATGAAAAAAACAAGATTACTTTCGGATAGCAATATAGTGAAGGAAAAGGGCGAAGTCGTGATGGCTACGCAAGAAGAAGCCATTGCTCTCTGCAAAAAACTTGGCGGACATTTGCCGACAACGCGTGAACTAGCTGAAGCCATGAACCCGGATGGGATTTTAGAAGCCAATTTTGTGGAGGAAGAGCTGGATGGAAAAGTCCCTGAAGGCTATTACAAAGTTGAATGTGAAAATGAGGGTGGTGAAAAGGATGTTTTTTACTACACCAACAACGACTCCTTCAAATTAGGGGGAGAGGTAGCCAAACTCTCATTCTGGACATCCTCCAAAGTCTTGGGGAATCCGGAATACGGGCACGTCTTTTATGGCTGGCTGGGCGGAGGACGTCCATCGAAAGAGGACCATGCGGTGGGTTATAAGCATGCTGTGTTGATTATTCGTTCGGCGCCTCAAATAGACAGCTTGAAAAATAAACCATCTGAGAGTGTTAAATCTCGTACGTAGATAGTTTAAATCACACTTTTGGGGGAATATTAATTACCAGTGGAAGTGGTGTTCGTGGCTGACCGGTGAATGCACTGACCTCCGAGTAGCTCTGGGAGGGGCGTCGGGAATGGGATGGAATCCTCAAGGGTTGTTGGTCAACCTTTTTGCTTTTGCCTTTTTATTTACTAGTTCTGTTCCCACTGTAATAGCTCAAGAGGCTGCGGCAGAAAGTAATCAGAATGCGGCTGCCGCTGCGGTTAATTTGGACCTGAGCTCGACGGAAGCTTCCGTCACTGTTAATTCTGTGGGGCAGGCAGCTGCGGTTGAGATTAATATGGCTGGCGGTGCCATGCCCATTGCCGCAGGCGCGCAGGTGACGCCTGCGCAATTTGTTGCTTTGCAGCAGGTAATGCAGACGGGCACTCAGTCATTGATATTGAATAGCTTGGGTGCTGCGGAATCCGGTAGTTTGGCGCTTAATAGCGCCTTGAGCGGCATGATTGGCAATTTGACCATACCCCAAGGGATAACCGTACTGCACGATGCGGCCGAGGCGGCAATGGTAAACCTGGCCGGCAATTTGGTTAATTCCGGCAGTTATTATGCTTATACCTCAAACGCCAATGTGTTGGCAGCTTCCATTGCTGCGCAGAATATTATGAATAACCAGGGAGCCATACTTTCATCAGTATTGCCGGAAACTCTGATGCTGAGTCTTAATCCGGCGCTCACTGGTCTAACTTTGAATTTGAGTGCGATTAATAATATAGTCAACGCCGGAGCTATTACAAGCTCAGCAAATTTGAATTTGTACGCTGGTGGTTCGATCATCAATGCGTTACCACAGGGAGCCACTGGACCGTCGCCTGTCATGCAGGCAATGCAGGCTCTTAACATGACGGCAATGTCCGGCGCCATTCAGAATGCTGGTGTCATGTCGGCAATGTTGGGAAATATAAACGTGCAGTCGGCGCAGATGGCCAATTTGACGCTTAATAATGTCAATGGAGTTTTGCAAGCTTTAAATGGAGCCATCAATATAAGAGATAGTCTAACGT